>JAVHWG010000465.1:0-11557 GCA_032159965.1 Mycobacterium sp. | reverse complement strand
GTGGACAACACCGCGAAACACGACCGTCGCCTCACGTTGTCCGCCTCTGACCCAGAGCATGTCCTTCAGTTTCACATCGAACCGCGCGAAATCCTGCTGAAGCCGAACCAGAGGGTGATGGTCGAGCTACGAGTCACAGCACCCCCGCCGAGGGCGGGAACCGCCACGCCCTACAAGGTCACCATCGTCGCGGAAGAAGCCGGCCACCCGGTGAGCAGAACTGCGATCACACTGAACCAGCGCACGTCGACCGCACCGAGATCGACTGCGCCCGTTCGTCCGACGCCCGACGTCCGGCAGAGTCCGTCCCGCGTGCCTCCGGTCGACCCGAATTCTGCGCCAACGATGGCCGCGGAGTCCATTGCTGCCACAACCACTTTCGAGGGAGCACCGACGACAAGAGCGGTGGCGCCGACAACCAGGCTCACGGGTCCGACGGCCATGGTCACGGGTCAGACTGCTGCGCCGACTTCGGCGACGGTATTTTCGCCGCTTGCCGGCGGGCGAATCCGGTTGGAGCCGCAGACAGTCCGGGTCGACGGGGGTTCCCGCGGGACGTTCCTGGTGGTAGCCGACAACAGTCGCGGAAGCGAGACCTTGCGGGTAGGTCTCAACCCGGCCGACGGCGACGGATCGCTGAGTTACGAGTTCCGTCCGGACACTTTCGAAGTTCCGCCGGCGAAGGTGATCGCCAGCACCCTGGTCGTCACCGCGCCGCCGGCTCGGCAAAACAACGCCGAATGTGCTGTGAACGTCCGGGCGATCGCGGGCAACGACAGCGTCGACTGTTCTGGAACTCTTGTGCAGAGCGGGTCAATGTGGCGCTGGTTGGCCTCCTACCTGCTGCCGGTGTTGGGGGCGCTGATCGCAATGCTCGGCACGATCAGTCCGCTGACGAGACTGGTGAATTTCTACTGGTTCCACCAACCTGATCCGTCGGGTCCGGAGCGGGGCGACTGGTGGCAAGCGGAGCCAGCCTTGAGTCAGCCCGTGATCCGCATAGTGATCAGTGTGCTCGCAATCGCGGTGGCATTCGGATTGTTCTTTCCGCGCGGGAGGGTCACCCGTGCGGCCGCCGCGCTGATATTCGTGGCGGCTGTCGGCTACGGCCTGTACACCATGCTAGCGCCACTGCCGGTGGATACCGGCGGCATGTCTTACGGCTTCTACCTGATAGTGCTCGGAGCCGTGGTCGGCTATATCGGGGGCCTGCTTCGCCAGCGGTGAGCGATCACCGATCGTGGTCGACCTATCTGACCACGGGCGGCTTGTCGCATTTGCCGTCAGTCAAGGTGTAGCCCTCGGGGCAGTACAAGTCGTAGATCGTCGCACTGGGCGTCGCCGAGGTGATGATTACGGTCGACGTCGGTGCTGGTGCACTGACAGTCGACGTCAACACCGTGGACGACGGGGTTGCGGTGGTGGTGGTCGTGACGGACGTGACCTTCGTGGTCACAGTTTGAGTGACCGTGGATACCGGCGGCGGTTCCAGCGGGAACCCGACGCCCGCGAGCGTCGGGCTCTTGCCTTGGGTTTCGAGCGTGAGCACAGACCAGAAGAGCACTGACAGAATTGCCACGCTGAGTGCCGAGATCGCGGCCAGCGAGACGAGCCGCCACCTGTTCGTTGCGACCGGCGAATGCAACAGCCTGGACAATTCGCCTCTTCTCGTAGGGGCGTAATGCGGAACCGGGATCCGAGAATGTGTCGGACCTGTGTCGCCCGAGTCTACCCAGTGTGCGGACGCAATTCGGCGTTTGCTGGTCATGAGATCACCCAATCGGTGCCTGGCGAGGTATGTGCGTCGCAGGCCCCGGGACGGTCCTGATGCTGGTTTGCGTGACGGGTGGCGGGGTGATGGTTGTGAGCACGGTCGACGTGGTGATCGGGGACGGAATCGTTTGGGTCACCGTGGACGGGATCGTCGACGTGTTCGTGATCGTCACCGTGGGTGACTGACCCGGCTCGGTCGGTCCGGTTGTTGGCCCGGTCGTCGGTCCGGTTGTTGGCCCGGTCGTCGGGCCGGTCGTCGGGCCGGTGGGTCCCACCGTGGGTCCCACGGTCGGGCCTGTCGGTCCCACGGTGGGGCCGACCGTCGGTCCGACGGGAGGCTCAGTCGGCCCGGTGCTTGGCGGCGTGGGACCCGAGGGCGGTGTCTGCGGCCCGTTCAGTGCATCGAGCGAGGGCTCCGGTGCAAGCGATTTCGCCTTCCACTTGCCGTCGACCAGCACGGCGTCGACGAGCAGGCCGAACTTGTCCTCGAGTTTCCGCCCGTCAGGAAAGCTGATCTGTTGGATGACGATCACGGTGCGACTGACAGATGTCTTGCTGTCCGCACCATTGCGGAACCCGTGATCGTCGATATACGCCTGCGCCTTCACGGTGCCGTGCTGATCCGCGACCACGCCCATCTTGTAATTGCTCTGGCGCTCAGGGGGAACGCTCATCGCCAGAAAAAGATCGTGAGTAATCAGCGGCTCGAGGCGTTTGGCCGCATCCTGCGCGGACTCAAGAGGATTCGACGGAGAATAAAGTTGCTCGGGCACCGACACCAACGCTTCCAACGCGGGGTCGTCGTAGCGGCTGCTGGGCTTGGACGGACCGCTCAGGGTAGCGACGAGGACCACAGCCACTGCTGCCGTCACTGCGATTCCGCCCACGACCATAGCGATGAGCTTGTGCTGGCCCACCACTTCGAGCAATCGCCGCAGAATGGACAATCCGCCTCTCCTCGGCGTGGATCCGACACGGTAACGGCGCGCACCTGCTGCTCTGTCCGAGCACAAGCTCGCGGATGCTGAGCTTACCTTTTCCGGAAACTTGGGCGGGCGGAACCGGCCAGGTGGGATGATGTTTTGCGGTCACTTGGTTTCGAGGCAGAAGAACGGTGCAGATGGACCTGATGGCGAGCCGGTTGAAGCTACGTCCGCTGCGGCCCAATTCGCGAAAACCGTTGCGCCGGCTGCCGATATTGCTCGTTGTCGCCGTCGCTCTGTCTTCGTCGCCATCGGCTTCTGCGGCGCCCCAGGCGGCCTCGGCATGCCCCACGCACGCGTCACCGATCAAGGGCAAGTACACCCGGACCTCAAACTTCGGGCCCCGTAGCGACCCGGCTGGATTTCATCCGGGTTGGGACATGGCCGACCCGCTGGGCACGGAAATCGACGCCGCGTTCGACGGCAAAGTCAGGTACGCCGGAGCGGCCCAAGGTTACGGCAATTGGATCATCATCGATTCCAGCGGACCCGACGGTGGGTTCGCCACCCTCTATGGACACATGTACGACGACGGCCTGTTCGTCAAACCGGGGGCACTGGTCAAGGCCGGACAAAAGATCGCGGCCGTGGGGACCAACGGATTCTCGACCGGTCCGCACCTCCATTTCGGCTTCTATCCCGGTGGGGATCTGAAGGATTCCTCGGCCGCGGATCCCGGGCCGTTCCTCACTGGCGCACCGGCCAATCCCGGCCTCTCGGGCTCGACCAAGCTCGCGGCTTCGATCGCGAACTGCCCGACGCTGCAGACATCGGGGGGTATCGCGACTGGAAAGCCCATCACCCCGCCCGATTTCGTCCCTTGGCTGGTGCAGGCGGGGAAGATCTGTCAGGGCATCGACGCGCCGCTGTTGGCCGCACAGATCGAGTCCGAGAGCGGATTCAACGTCAGTGCGAAGTCGCCTGGAAACGCTTATGGGCCCGCCCAGTTCATCCCGTCGACATGGCAGACGTGGGGCAAGGAGAAGGACAACATAGATCCACCCGAGCCCGGGGAGATCAATGCGATCGGTGACGCCGTGATGGCTCAGGGCGCGCTGATGTGTCAGCTTTACAGCGAGGCGACCAGCGCCCTTGCGGCGGGCTCGGTGAAGGGCGACCCCGTCCAGCTTGCGCTGGCCGGCTACAACGCCGGGTTCGGAGCCGTTCAGCAAAACGGCGGGATTCCGCCGTATCCCGAGACGATGAAGTACGTGCAGATCATTCCGCAGCGCCGCACGAAGTACCTCAACGATCCGCAGTTGGTATCCGGCGTCGGTGCCGCAGCACCCGGCGCGCCGGCAGCCCCCGGTGACCCCGCCATTGCGCAGGTCGCGTCCGAGTTCGTCGGCCGGCCGTGGGTGTGGGGCGGCGGCGACACGAACGGCCCCACCAATGGCGGTTTCGACAGTCCGGGGTTCACGCGATACGTGGTGTTTCGGGCCACCGGCGGCAAGCTGACGCTTCCCCGCACGGTCCAACAGCAGTGGACCGTCGGTACCGAGATACCGCTGGATCAATTGCAACCCGGTGACTTGGTGTTCTCCGCGTTCAGCAAGTCCGCACCCTCCCACGTTGCTGTCGCAATAGACCCCAAGCAGGTCGTCGGCTCGTATCAAGGTGCGGGAGTTGCGAATTCGGGCCTGGCCCCCGATGCGAAAGTTCGTCGGGTGAAATGAGGATCCGCCACTCGTCTCGCGTCGGCCGGGTCATGACGGTCGCGGTTGCCGTCCTGGCGGTCGTCATGGGTTGCGCGCCGGCTCAAGGCATCACGGCATCCGTCGACCAGAACGATCCTGCGGCCGTGATCACAAAAGTGATCGAGACGATGTTCAGCTGGCAGCCGGGCAAAGACACGTCCCCGGCTGACGCGTTCACTCGCGCAAAGCCGCTGCTGTCAGCGCCGCTGGCTGCACAGCAGCCGGATCTGGCAGGCCCGCAAGCCGGGTCGCAGTGGCACGACTGGGCCTACGCGCGGGCAACGATTGCGGCGAACGCGGTGATCGTCGCCGACGAGCACCCGCCTGACACCCCCGATAAGGTCTTCCGCGTGGTCGCGATCAAGCAGGCTATCGGCGGGCCGAAAGTGGGGGCGGGCGACGCGACGGGCAATGAAATCAACTCCACCGCGTGGGTGACTGCCGTACGCACATCACAGGGGTGGCGCGTCGACTCGATCCAGACGTGATCAGCATGCCCGAATCCCCGGAGGACGCCTGAAATGCTAACTGGTACCGGCCGAATCATCGTCGCGATCGCAGGGGCCGCAGCAGTGGTGGTGGCGGGGATTTTCATCATCCGAGGTCTCATCGCGAGTCCGCCGCCCAAGCTCAACGCCGCGAAATCGTCTTCGGCACCAGCCGCTCCGGCACCGTTGCCGCCGGGAGCGGCGCCAAGCGGTGATCCCGGCGCGACGCCAGGGGACCCGGGATCATCTAATCCCGGCAGCACGACAGGCTCGAGCGGCGAGAGTTCATCAGGATCATCAAGCCCATCGGGGTCGAGCAATCCGCCGTCGAATTCACCGAACCCGGGCAGCACGGCGTCGCCGCCGTTCACCGCAACATCCGTGAAGGGTCCGACAACCATCGGGCTGGTCACCGTCGACGTCGACGTCCCGCAGGTGCAGGGCGGCAAAGACACTGTGGCGCAGACTTTCAACAGCGGCATGCAGGGGGCGCTGAACGGGCAGGCCGACTTGCTGCCGAAAGGCAAACTACAGAACGGTTTCGGAAGCGGCGTTCGCATCGGCAAGAGTGTGCTCAGCGGCTTGCTGCGCACCGCGTACACCCCAGGGACTTCCCCAACACCAATCGCGAAAGCGAGCACGGTGGTCGTCGACACCAACACCGGCAGCACCCTCGACGTATCGTCGATATTCACCGATACGAACGCCGGCCTGAAGCGATTGCAGACCGAGTCGCAGAAGCTGGGTCCCACGACCAGTAGCGCAGGCAACAAGTTCAACGGCGCCACCCTGCAGGCGGACCAGACGACGTTCGCGCATTGGACCGCCGAGAATTCCGGCATGCGTGTGCTGTTCAACGAGGGAGCCGTTGCACCGTCGTCCCAAGGCATCGTCGAGCTGACGATTCCCTGGGCCAATCTGAAGGATCTGCTGAAGCCGGGCGTGCTGGACACCCTCTCCGGCTAACTGACAGTCAGTTGGAACGTCGCGCGCACAATCCGCCGGCGATTCCGACGACCGCCCCTGCTATCACCAGAAAGAGGCCGTAAACCGGTGCACCCCAGGGTAGTTCGTTTGGGTGTGCGCCGAACGTATTGAGGTCCCATTGCTCATACACCCAAACGGCGACTCCGGTGAGGGCTGTCAAGAGTCCGGAAAGGATCGTGATCTTCCCCTTCGAGCTGAGGATGCCCAGCATCATCACGCCGGCGAGAACCAACATCAGCGCGCGAGCCGACGGTTGCAAAGCAACCTCGACGATGTTGTGAATCTTGGCGTCGCCCTCGGGGATTCCCTGGATCGTGCTGCTCAATTCCTTCAGCTTGTCGACCTTGTTGTTGATTTCGGTGAACCAGTTGGCGAATGCTCCCCAGACGACGAGGCCACCGCCGAGAAACGTCAGGACGATGCGCAGGATCGGAAACAGATCCGACATCGACTGCGAGAACCGGCCGTCCGCTTCGATACGGCCACTCTGGTCGGCGGCGATGACCTTGATGTCACGATCCACCGATTTGGCGTTCCCGGGCAGGTCCGCGCGGAGTCGCACCCACGCCTGGCCGTAACCTCTGGCGGGCATGTCGATTCGTGGGGGCGTGAACTCGAAGTGGACGGCGCCCTCGGGGTCCGAGCCGGACAGCCAGACACTCAATGGCGATGCACCGCGGGAATTGTCCACGGTGACCATCGAACGCCCGCTGGACCTGTTCCGGATGACGATGTGTTGGGGGTCGAGCCGGATCTGCGCGGTGGTCATCGGTGAGTTGTTGGCGAATTGGACCAGGGATCCGGTGGCTTCGCTCTCGTCCTTGCCGTCGTGGCAGACGACGGCGAATTGCCGTTCGACCTCCTGACCTGGATCCGGCAGTGGTGCTTCGACGCGGACGCCGACCTGTGTCTGCCGGCCGGCGCGCACGAATACCTGTTGCTGAGCGAACGTGAACCGAACCCGTCGTTCAGGATCGCGGCCGGCAAAGCGCAGTTGACGATCCCTGCTGCCGCGCGAGTTGTCGATATTCACAGTGACTTCGGCAGTGGTCGAGTCCGCGACGCGGGTCACGCTCGGATCCAGGCGCAGTCGCACGGGGGCGTCCGGTGGTGCCGCAGAGGTGAACTGCGCGACGTTGACGACGGCCTCGACCCTGTTCTCGTCGTTGGCGGCCGTGATGTTCAGCGTCCGGTTGAACTGCTGGCCGAGCTCGGGAGCCGGTGCGTCGAAGCGGACGTCGATGGTGCTGACGCGCATCGGTGGAACTTCCACGATGTGCTGCCGGAAGGAGAACCGCACCACACCCTCGGGGTCCGACCCGTTGAGTTGGTAGCGCTGAGGATAGTTGCTCTCCTTATTGTCCAGATGCAACCGGAAGCGGCCGGTGGTCGAGTCGCGCATCCGAACAACGAGCGGTTCCGGCGTGATGGTCACCGGACCGCCGATTCGCGGTATGACGATGACGAGGTCGACGTCGCTGTGTTCGGCCGGGTTCTCGACCGAGCGGATCTGGACGGGAAGATGAAACCGTTGCACGTACACCGAGAACTCGGGACGCATCCCGAGCGTGACCGTGGTGACCTGTTCCTCGTCGGTGAGTATCCGAATCTCGGGATGCGTGATGGTCAGCCAGGGCGGCGCTTTGGGCGCCTCGACGGTGTAGCCGTCGACGATCGACGACGAATTGTGGATGCGGACGTCGAACGTCCCGCCCTCGTCGGGATGGACGACCACTTCGGGTGTCTCGAGCGTCACTGCCGGTGCGGTGGCCTGACGGGCCGAGGACGACGGCCGCCTCGACGGGCGTGGGTCGGGACGACGCTGCGGGCGGTCGTAGCGCGGCGAGGCCACCGGGAACCTCTGGCTGTGCGTCTCGCGCACAACCGGCACCGATGACGTCAACGGTGCGTTGTCCAGCGTCGACGCCCGGGTGTCCCAGCCGAGATAGAAGTCACATTTGGCGCAGAACTGCGCGTCGGGGGCGTTCTCGGCACCGCACTGTTCGCACGAGTGCTCGCTCATTCACGCACCTTTCGTCAAACTAGGAGCAGCCCTGTCATTGGCCTCCTTCTCGGGGAGAAGCCGGCCGAGCTTTCGGTACTCCTGCTGAATCGCTGCGGTGATGTGCCTCTCGTCGATTTCGGCTCTGGCTTCGGCGGCCAGGTATGCGGCGGTGATCGCCGCGGACCGAATGTTACCGCCAGAAAGCGGGAACGCCCTCGCATAGAAGTCGAGGTCAAGATCGCGTCGCGCGGGAACCGGCGCGGACAAGCAGCGCTGCCAGAGCGCCAGCCTGGCGGACTCGTCGGGCAACGGGAAGTCCACGACCATGTCGAGCCGGCGGGTGAATGCGTCGTCGAGGTTGGCCCGCAGATTGGTGGCGAGCACCGCCAGTCCGTCGAACGTCTCCATGCGCTGGAGAAGGTAGGCGCTCTCGATGTTCGCGTAACGATCATGCGCGTCGCGAACTTCACTGCGTTTGCCGAAGATTGCGTCGGCCTCGTCGAACAGGAGCACTGCGCTCACCCGGGCCGCCTCGGTGAAAATGCGTTCCAGGTTCTTCTCGGTTTCGCCGATGTACTTGTCGACGACGGTGGCCAGGTTGACGGTGTACAGATCGAGGCCCAGGTCACTGGCGATGACTTCGGCCGCCATCGTCTTGCCTGTGCCAGAATCCCCGGCGAACAACGCCGTGATCCCGGTTCCCCGTCCACCGCCGGCGCGCATCCGCCAGTCCGACAGCACGAGTTCACGGTTGCGGGCCCGTGTGGTCAGGTCGCGCAGTGGACGCAGCGTCTTGTCCGGCAGGACGAGATCCGGCCACGACACCCCCGGTTCGATGCGACGAGCGAGCCGTTCCAGTCCCGCCGCATTCTGTGATCGCGCACCGCGCCTCAGATCGCAGTCGAGCGGACCACCGGGTGTCGACCGGGCGAGCGCCTCGGCCGCCGTGATGGCCGCTGAGATCTGGCGGGGTCCCAGGACGTATTGCGCCGCAATGTCCCCGACTTCTATGCCGTCCGCGTACGCACCGAGTTCGCGTTGCCATATCTCGGTTCGCTCCGCCACCGTGAGCCGGGATGCGTTGACGATCAACGGCACTCGCTCCGTCCAGTTCGGGTCCCAGGTGCCTGTACCGACAAGCACGACCGGCACCGGCAGACGGGCCAACCGGAAAATCACCTCGGACGAGTTGGCGCCGAAGGCGTCGACGGGAGAGATGACGAGACTGGCCGATCGCAGCAACGCTTCCCGACCCAGCACTGCTATGGTGCTCGTCACATCCCCACTTGCCGCGAGACGTGTTGCATCACAACACAACACGGTACGACCAGCCGCCGAGAGGGCATCCGTTGCGACCGCTGCTCCCGAATCGCCGATCGTCTCGCGGACATAGCAGAACCGTTCACCGGACTTGAACGCCTGAGCAAGTGCGCGGGACTGTTCACTGTGGTGACCGCGCGGCTCGATCAACACGTCGGTGAGCGCGGCATCCGCGGCGTCGCCACCGAGCAGATGGGCGGTGACGCGATCAGGCACGCGCAGTGCCCGGGTGAGCGTGGGCCGATCGGGATCGTCGACGATGACCAACGAGTTGTCGATCAGCGGTGCGCCAGGCGCAAGCCGGGCGCGCGCCGTCGCGTCCAACGGCGACAGGTCCGCGAGCTCGAGCGCAAGGCTCACCGTCGCGCGCCGTCGCGTCACGTCGTCGTTGAGGTAGCCGTACAGCCGTTCGAATCGGGTGTCGAGGTCCGGAAGCAGGCAGATCACCAGGAATTCGACGTCTTGCTCTGACAACGCGGCCGCGCGAGCGAGTGCGCGGAGTCTCAATTCGATGCCCTGGGATTCGACGGCGTCGGCACGGTCCTCCAACTCGGCGCGGCCGTGCTCGGAGCGCTCGGGTGGGGGATCAGCGCGACCAAGCAGCGCATCGACCACCTCATCGCTGAGATACAACCCGCGAAAGGGGTCGTCGGGTGCGGGATCGTGACCGCGGCGGTGAGCTACGAGCGTGCGGATCCGCTCTTCCACGAGCATGGCGCGGCCGAGCAGGTAACGCGTGCTGTCCAGTGGAGACCTCTCCATGTGCGGCGTCCTATTGCTTGCGCCGCTTGCGGACTCGTGTCTCGACAACGCCGCTCTTCTTCGCGGGCTCGCTGGAGTCGGTGCTGACGATGTGCCGGCGTATCGTCTCGCGCGGAGGGGAACCCTCCAGGCCTTGGGCGACCAGCACCGTGGGCGTCAGCACGGGCGGCCCGGCAGGGAACGATCGACCGGTGTGGGTCGGCGCGGTGACGACGATATCCAGCGATGGTTTCAACTCGCCTCCCAGGGCTGTCCAGACGTCGGCGAAAGAGCGGTCTTCCGGGGGCGGCAACGCAACCGTCACCGGCACGGGAAGTCCGAGTTCGGCAAGGGATCCGGTCAGCACGTCGGCAGGCAGCGCGTCGTAACGCAGAAAACATCCCATCAGCGCGGCAAGCAAGCGGTGCTCGTCTTCGGGGCGCTGCGTCCACGCGGCCACAAGGTAGGACAGCTTGAAGTACCGCGGTGGGAAATGCCTTGCCGTGATGCGGTTTCCGTCGTATTCGTTGAGCCAGCCACGCTCGCGTCTGCGCAAGTCCTCCCTGATGTCGTACAGGTAGACGTCGATGGTGGGGGCGTTGCGCCGACTGGCCCAATCCTTGGTGGGCGCGTCGAATTCGACCTCGACCTCGTTGGAGTCAACAGCTTCGCGTTCGATCAAGGTTCGCAACGCGAGATCCACCTCAGGAATCACCGTCTCATCGTTCCGTGACCGACGGCGTCTGCGTACAAGCTTGGGTCCCGGTATGAAGGCAATGGATTCTGCCCCAAAGGGCACCCGCAACGGCCCATTGGGCGTGCTCCCGGCGGCTTAGATGAGCCCTTCGCGCACCGCGTAGGCGACCGCGTGAGACCGGTTGCGGAGCTGCAGTCGCGTGGTCACGTCGTGCAGTACGTTCTTGACCGTCCGCTGGCTGTAGGAGAGTTGAGTCGCGATCTCATTGGTGTCGAGGCCATCCGCGATCAACCGCAACACCTCGATCTCGCGGTCCGACAGGCCGGTGAAGGTGAGCCCGCGTGGAGAGAGCACTTGGCGCTGGAGCCGGCCCACCTGTCCGAGCAGGTGACCGAGCAGGTCTGACGGAATCACTCCGTCGCCGGACGCGACCTTCTGGATCGTGCGGACCAGCACATCCGGCGTCGCTTCGCCGCGGCGCAACAGCCCGCTCACCCCGACCTCGGCAGCGCCGACCACCGTGCTGTCGTCGATCGCGCCCATCACGAGGATGGTGTAGGAGACGCCGGCCTTCTTCAATGACCGAAGGATCCGGATGGTCTCGTCGTCCAGCGAGTCGGCGACCGCGATACCGACGTCGGCTCCCTTGAGGTCGCTGGATTCCACCACCTCGATCTCAGCCCGCATCCGGAGTTGACTGATGACGCCGGCCTGCAGAATCGGATCGTCTGCGTATACGTAGGTGGTTACTCGCCGCTGCATTGCATTCCCTTTCGGTTAGCGCTTTCGGTCAGCGCTGTCTGCCCTTGAGGGACGAGTCTCCGGACGCCCGTCAACGTCGGCTCAACACCGAGACGGGATTTCTC
>JAVHWG010000381.1:0-20444 GCA_032159965.1 Mycobacterium sp. | reverse complement strand
CCCCGCTGCTGCTCGCCGACGAGCCGACGGCCCATCTCGACTTCATCCAAGTCGAAGAGGTGCTGCGCCTCATCCGAGAGCTGGCCTCCGGCGAGCGCATCGTCGTGGTCGCTACGCACGACGCACGCATCCTTCCGCTGGCCGACCAGGTGGTGGAACTGGTCCCACACATCGCCGCCACCGAACACGAGCCCGAGACCGTGCATTTGAAGAAGGGCGAGGTCCTGTTCGAGCAGGGAACGATGGGCGACTGCATCTACGTGGTGTCCGACGGCCAAATGGAGCTCGTGCGTACATTGGCCGACGGTGGTGAGGAAGTGGTCAAAGTCGCTCCGGCCCGTCATTATTTCGGGGAGATGGGTCCGCTGTTCAGCCTGCCGCGATCGGCGACAGCGCGTGCCTGCACCGACACCACGGTGATCGGATACACCGTGCAGCAGTTCCGGGAACGCCTGGGCAGCATGGGAATACGGGACATCATCGAGCACAGGGAATTGTCCGGGGACTAGCCGCGGCGCCGCGTCGAGCCGGCGCTAGGGCTGTGCGGGGACCAGCGACAACAGCACGTCAGGGCCGATCGTGTGGACTCCGTCGAACTTCCAGCGCTGCGCCTTGCTGATCGACGCAACGCCGACGTCGTCGATGACGGTGATCGGTCCACCCAACAGGATCGGCGCCACGTAGGCAAGAATCCGGTCGATCAAACCGACCCGAAGGAACGCGCCCGCCAGAGTCGGCCCGCCCTCAAGCAGCACGTCAGTGCGGTCCGACAATGCCCTGAGCACCTCCTGCGGGTCATGGGTGCGGATCAACATGGTATGCGAATCCTCATTGAGAACTGCTGCTTCCGAGGAGATTTCGCGTTCTCCCACAACCACCCGCATCGGCTGACGACCGGCGAGGCCACCGCCAGGCAGCCGCGCAGTCAGCGCGGGGTCGTCGGCGAAAACCGTTCCGGTGCCCACCACGATCGCGTCGGCGGTCGCGCGTCTACGGTGCACGTCCGCGCGCGCCGCCTCGCTGGTGATCCACTGACTCGTCCCGTCGGCCGCCGCGCTGCGCCCATCGACACTGCCGGCGAACTTCCAGGTGACGTGCGGTGTCCCGGTCCGTTGCTTGTGCAGCCATTCGCGCAATGTGCCGCCCGCGACGTCGTCGGCCAGGACGCCCCCGACCACTTCGATGCCCAGCTCACCGAGCCGTGCCGCTCCCCCGGCTGCTTGCGGGTTGGGGTCTGCGACCGCATAGACGACTCGCGAGATACCTGCCGCCACAAGAGCATCCACACACGGCGGGGTCCGGCCGTGATGCTTGCACGGCTCCAGCGTGACCACCGCGGTTCCACCTCGTGCCAGCTCACCCGCTCGCCTGAGGGCCACCACCTCGGCGTGCGGACCTCCAGTCGGCTCTGTGCCGCCGGCACCGACGATCTCATCGCCGACATCGAGGATGACGGCTCCGACGGGCGGGTTGGGGTACGTCGCACCCTTGACCTGGCCGGCGTGTTCGATCGCCAGCCGCATCGCCTCGGCGTAGTCGCTCACAACCGCAAGTGCGGCGACGCCGCGGCGGCACGGGCCCGCAGTGCCCGCACGGCGGCGGCGGGGTCCTCGGCGCCGTACACCGATGACCCGGCGACGAAGCAGTCCACGCCGGCGGCGGCCGCCTCCTCGATGGTGTCGTCGTTGATCCCGCCGTCGATTTCGACCAGGATCGTCAACTCGCCGGCGTCGATGAGGCGACGGGCAGTGCCGACCTTCACGAGAACCTCGGGGATGAACGCCTGGCCGCCGAACCCCGGTTCGACCGACATGATCAGCAGCGTGTCGAACTCGCGCAGGATCTCCAGGTACGGCTCCAGCGCGGTGCCCGGTTTCACCGACAGTCCGGCTTTGGCGCCTGCGGCGCGGATGTCACGGGCGACCGCGACCGGGTTGTCCGTGGCTTCGGCGTGGAAAGTGACGTTGTACGCCCCGGCTTCGGCGTAGGGCGGCGCCCATCGTTCGGGGTTGTCGATCATCAGATGGCAGTCCATCGGGATGTCGGTGACCGTGAGCAGGCTCTCCACGACAGGCAGGCCGAGTGTCAGGTTCGGGACGAAATGGTTGTCCATCACGTCGACGTGGACCCAGTCCGCGCCCTCGACGGCGGCGACCTCGTCGGCCAGCCGGGCGAAGTCTGCGGCCAGGATCGACGGCGCAATCAGCGGAGGTGGCATGGGTTCACCCTAATTTGCGCAACGCGGCGGCGAACATCGCATCGGTGCCGTGCCGGTGCGGCCACAGTTGAACGTGCATTTCGTCCCCGAGCCGATCGGCAGGCGCGAACAGCGGCCGGGCGTCCAACGCCGCGACCGGTTCGCGACGCAACGCGTTGCCGACGACGCCGACAGTCTCGGCGAGGTGCGGCGAACACGTCGCATACAGCACGACACCGCCGGGCCGGACCAGGCGGATCGCGGACGCCAACAGCTCACGCTGCAGCTTGGTGAGTTCGGGGACGTCGGCCGGTGTGCGCCGCCACCTGGCTTCCGGACGGCGTCGCAGCGCACCGAGGCCGGTGCACGGCGCGTCGACGAGCACCCGGTCGAAGCCGGGTGCCGATGAGCCGCTTGCGCGAAGAGCGACAGCTTCCGGTGAGCCGCTTGCGCGAAGAGCAATGGCTTCGGCGTCGCGGCCGTCGACTCGGAGCACATCGACGTCGAGGCCGCGGGTGTTCTGCTCAACCATCTCCGCGCGCCGCGGCGCGGGTTCGATCGCGGTGACCCGCGCCCCGACGGCTTCGCCGAGCGCGGCCAGCAACGCCGTCTTGCCGCCGGGTCCCGCGCAGAGGTCCAGCCAGCGGCCGCCGTCGGCACCCTCCAGCGGGGCCTCGACCAGAGCGCGGGCCACGAGTTGGCTGCCCTCGTCCTGGACAAGTGCCATGGCGTCGCGCACCGGCCGCAACCTGCCGGGGTCGCCGCCGGGGAGGTACACCGCGAACGGCGAGTACCGGCCGACGGTGCCCTGCACCTCTGCAGCGAGTTCTTCGCCGGTGATCACCCCGGGTCGGGCAGCCAGATGCACTGCGGGACGGCCATTGTCGCTGGCGAGCAGCGCGGCCAGTTCGCCTGCGTCGCCGCCCAGCGCGTCGGTGAACGACTGGGCGATCCACCGCGGATGCGCGTTCACGAACGCCGCATGCCCGACCGGGTCCGAGGACGGATCGGGTGCCAGTTCCGTTACCCACGATTTCTCGTCGCGGCCCGTGATCTTCCGGAGCACGGCGTTGACGAAACCTGCTCGTGTCGAATCGAATTCGACCCCGGCCTGCTCGACGGTGGTGGACACGGCCGCGTGCGGCTCCACCCGGGTGCGCAGCAATTGATACGCGCCAAGGCGTAGCAGGTCGAGAAGCACAGGATCGATGTGCTCGACCGGCCGGTCGGCGGCTGCGGCGATGATCGCGTCGAGCAGCCCCCGAACACGCAACGTGCCGTAGGCGAGCTCGGTGGCGAACGCGGCATCACGGCCCGTGATGCCGCGCTCTGAAAGCATTGCGGGCAGTGCGAGGTTGGCGTACGCGTCGCGCTCGGACACTGCGCGCAACACGTCGAATGCGGCTCGCCGGGCGGGGTCGAGCGGCTTGCGGCGGGATCGTTGCGTCATGACGCGCGCGCGGACTCGTCGAGCCGTGCTCCCCGCACCCACGCGGCGGCCGGCATCGGCTTCTTGCCTGGAGGTTGGACGTCGCCCAGCAGCACCGGCGCTGAACCAGTGCCCACCTGCACTCCGTGCCGGCCCACCCGCAGCTGCCCGGGTTCGAGTGGATCACCCGTGGCCATCGCTTCCACACTCACCGGTCCGACCTTCATCCGCAGACCGTTGATCACCGTCCAGGCACCCGGATTGGGCGTGACGGCGCGGATTGCGCGGTCGACGGCTTGAGCCGGCAGCTCCCACCGCACCCGCGCCTCGTCGACCCCGATCTTCGGGGCGATGCTGACACCGTCCTTCGGCTGGGGCACCGGGACCAGCGACCCGTTCGCGATGCCGTCGAGCGTGGACTCCAGCAGCACCGCGCCGGACTCCGAAAGACGTTGCAGCAGAGTGCCCGCCGTGTCATCCGGTCGGATCGTTTCTGTGACGACCCCGTACACCGGGCCACTGTCGAGGTCGCGTTCGATGAGGAAGGTCGTCGCCCCCGTCACAGCGTCGCCCGCCGCGATCGCAGCCTGTACGGGCGCGGCACCCCGCCACGCAGGCAGCAGGGAGAAGTGAAGGTTCACCCAGCCGTGCCGCGGCACGGCCATCAGCGCGTCACGAAGCAATGCGCCGTAGGCGACGACGGCGCAGCAGTCCGGCGACAAAGCGGTGAGCTCGGCGACGAACTCCTCGGAGTTCGGCCGTTGCGGCGCCAGAACGGGAATGCCCTTCTCTTGCGCGAGTCGTGCGACGGGCGACGGCGCGGGCTTGGCGCGCCGCCCCGCGGGGGCGTCGGGACGGGTCAGCACCGCGACCACGTCGTGACGCGGCGACGCGATCAGCCGACGCAGTGCCGGAAGCGCGGGTTCCGGGGTTCCGGCGAATACAAGACGCACCGCAGCAGTCTAGGAAGCTGACGCTGTACTGGTCACTGCGGCACCTTGTAGAACTCGTGTTGCTTCACGCCCGCCATGCCGGCGACGAACATCCACGGGATCGTCGTCACCAGCTTGTTGCAGGTGGCTACCGCGTCGTTGTAATACTGGCGCGCGAACGCCAACTTGTCCTCGGTGTCAGCCAAATTTCGTTGCAGGTCGAGGAAATTCGCCGATGAACTCAGGGTCGGATAGATGTTTCCGAGCGCGAGCACCTGACCCACGGCCGTGTCCAGCTGCTTCTCGGCGTCACCGCGCTGAGCCACCGAGTTTCCCTGCGTGGCGTTGGTGATCGCTGCCCGGGCGGCCGTGACGTTGTCCAGGATCGCCTTCTCGTGGGAGGCGAACGACTGCACCGTCTGCACGAGGGCGGGGATCAGTGACGCCCGCCGAGTCAACTGGACGTCGATGCCGGCCAGTGCCTCGTCGGCGTGCACGTCGGCGCCGCGGACCTTGTTGTAACCGACGACGAACATGATCAGCACCAGAAGCGCGACCACCACTGCTGTCACAAGCACCCAAGTCACCAGGAACCTCCTCCTCCGCCCCCACCGCCGCCACCGCCGCCGCCACCCCCACCGCCGCCACTGGATGACGACTGCGACGCGGTGTAGGAGCCGATCGACGACGACAGGGTCGATTCGAAACTGTCGAATCCACCAGCACCTGCAACGCCGTAGTACGGAGTTGTGCTGCCATACCAATACGGTTGTGGCGCAGGACTACCCGTGGTGGTCTGATACTTCTTGGCCCACAGCGCCGCCGCGCCGCCAGCCACGGCGAAGGGCACATACGCGCTGTACAGATCCTTGCGCGCGCCGAAGTCGAATCGCGACTCCGCAGAGTCGGTGCTCAGCATCCGGTGAAAACCGCCTGCACGCGACCACAGTTCGCGCCCCGCAGGAGACCGTCGCGTTCCAACGCCGTCGCGCCACGACCGGACCGAGGCCACGAAGAACGCCGCGAACGGCAGACCCCACAGGGTGAAGCTGAACAGGATCCAGGTGATGAAGCCGAGCACCGCGAGTGCGAGGGCGAGCAGATTCGCGAGCCGGATCCAATGCTCCCAGGACTTCTTGACCATCAGGTTCTCCCGCGTGGCCCAATCCTTGACCTCTTGGGTGAGGTTCGTCTTCGCCTTCGACAGCACCGCCCCCGAGGTCACGGACTTCGTGGCCTCGAACTCTGCCCCGGGCTGCATCAACTGCAGGTCTCGCCCGACCGACATGCTGACGGGGTCGACCGAGGCCCACGCCTCGGGTCCGGCGAGCCCGCGAATCGTCCACTGCTTCTTGCCGCTCTGACTGAGCGAGACCAGCTGCCGCTCCGCCAGATAGAACAGCGTCGCGGTGAGCGCCGTGCTCGGCACGGCCTCGGTCCGGATGTACTCACACTGCACGGGGCCCAGCCCTTCGGGCGGCGCGTATTGCACCGGGAACCCCGGCGGCCGCTCGACGGTGGCGCGCCACAGCGCGAACCCGGCCAGCGCCGCGATCACGCTTGCCGCCAGGAGCCCGACCACCGTGCTCACCGATCTACCCAGGATGGGATCCCACTTGTACGCCCACGGCAGCTCGCTGCGCGGCGGGGTCGGGACGTCGACTCCCGCGCGCAGGGTCACCGGGGTGTGCGCCGGAATAGCGTTGAGCGACATCTGGATCCGGTTACCGTCGATCACCGGCTGCGCGCACGGGGTGCCGGCACCCCAGCCGACCGAACACTGAAGTCCCGCAACGGCGCCGGGAAGCGTGACGGAAATGTCGGCGCGATCTATTCGATTGTTCCAGCTCTTCACGACGAACCAGTAGAAAACCGTTGGCGCCGTGCCGATGTCACCGGAAGTTGTGGCGAAGGCGAGCTTGTTGCCGACGCTCGCAGGGGCCAGTGCGTTGGGCACGACGGAGTGGATCACCACCTCGTGCGGACCGTATGAAAGATACTTCCCGGGGTCACCGATCTTCGCGTTCCTGATGAGGTGGTTGTTCTCCCAGGACATTTCGTATTGCACCGGGGCGCCGTCCAGCGTGACGGCGATGACCGTCGGGACCAGCCGGATTTTCGGATCGTTCGGCGAGCCGATGTCCCAGTACTCGAAGATCCCGTGTTGTGCGCCTGTGAACTGTGCCGTGATCTTCTCGGTCACGTCGACACTGCCGTCCGGACCGACGACGTAGTCGGCCTGGTAATGCGAGTACGTCACCGGGTCGGCAGGGGCACTCTGCTGCTGGTGTTCCCGGAACCAACCGGGCACCAACGGCCACAGCAGGCCGATGGCGACGAGCACCAGCCCGATGATCGGGGCGGTTCCGCGGCGAAGCCAGCGCACGGTACCTCCTCGTCTCAGCGGATCGCGTGACTACCCTATGTGTAACGGGTCGATTTGGACGCGAACCGGCTCATGGTCATGGCGAGCGGACACCACGCCGACCGCCCGGCGAAGGGCTGCGGCAAGTGCCAGGCCGTGGTCACGGCCCACCCGCACAAGCATTCTGGCAACCGGTTGGTCATCCTTCGCGCCTGCCGGCCGCCGCGCCGACACCGGCAGATCGACGGGTCCCAGCAGCTCCGCGCCTTCGGGCAGCACGGTGCGTTCGAGGAGCGCAGCCACCGCCGGCGACGATCCGTCCAGGGCGGCGATGTGCACGGCTGGTGGCAGCCCGACCTCGGCCCTGGCATCCAGCTCGGCTTCGGCGTGGCCGGCCGGATCCCACCGGACCAGCGCCTGCACCGTCGGAATCACCGAGTCGGCCACCACAGCGACCACGCCGCCGTCGCCCCGGCTCTTGGCCAGCGCGGAAGCGGCCATCCACCGCCGCAGGGTGTCCTCGGCCGCGCGCAGGTCCTGACGGCCCAGCAGCGCCCAGCTGTCCAAGAGGAGTACGGCGCCGTACCCGCCGCACGCGCGTGGCTCGGCACCCGGTGTCGCGACCACCACGGCCGCCCGACCGTCGACTTCACGAACCATGTTGTCTCCCCCGGAGGTGATGACGGGCACGCCGGGGAATGCGCGGCCCAACTCCTCGGCGGTGCGACGCGCCCCGACAACGACCGCGCGCACCGATTCAGCTCCGCACCGGACGCATTTCAGCGTGGGGTCGGCGCGCCCACACCACCGGCACACCGCCCCGACGAACTTCGCGTCGGGCAGCGACAGCGGACCGGTGCAGTGCCGGCAGCGCGCGACCGCGCGGCACCGCGAACACGCCAACGCGGGCACATACCCGCGTCGTGGTACCTGCACCAACACCGGTGAGCCGGCATTGAGCGCTAGTCGCGCCGGTGCCAACGCGACCGACGGCAACCGCGCGGTGCGCGCCGCCGGATCGCGGGCCTCTGCGTAACCGCTGTCGTCGAGGGCGACGACCCGCGGTGCCCGCGCACGCACCGACCGTCGGGCGGCTATGAGGTCGTGAGCCCAGCCGCTTCGCACCATCGCCTGCGCTTCGGCTGTCCGTGCGTATCCGCCGATCAATGCGGCGCAACGCATTTGGTGCGCCCGCAGCATCGCCACCTCACGCGCGTGCGGGTACGGCGCCCGCGGCTCGGCGAAGGTGTCGTCACCGTCGTCCCAGACGACCACCAGCCCGAGGTCGAGCACGGGAGCGAAAACGGCGCTGCGGGTGCCGATCACGACGCGGGCGTCACCGTGCAGAATCGCAAGCCAGCGCCGGTATCGCTCGGCAGGCCCCAGGCCCGCGGACAGCGCGACCACCGAATCGGGATCGACGAGCCGCGCGGTGTGCGCGAACACCAGGTCCACGTCAGTCTGATCGGGGACGACGACCAGCACACCGCGCCCGGTCCCAGCGACCACAGCCGCAGCCTCGGCAAGCCTGCTCGGCCACTGGTCCCCCGGGAGGGCCTGCCACACCGCGCGCGCCGCACGGGCCTGCGCCAGCGCCGTCAAAAACTGCTCGCCCCGCTGATATTCGTGCCAGCCCACGGGGTCGACCGGGCGGACCGCAGCGCCCGTGTGGGGTTGGCGGACTTGACGTTCCACGCGTGCGTGCCGGGGCGGAACCGCGAGCCGCAGCACGTCCGCCCGGGTGCCCGCGTAGCGGGCTGCCACCGCTTCGGTGAGGCGCCACACGTCCGGCGTCAACACGGGTTGGGCCGAGACCACCTTGTCGAGCCAGCCCAGCTCGCCGACGTGGTCGGTGTCCGAACGTCGTTCGAGCACGAACGCATCGACTAGCCGCCCGTGAAACCGCACTTTGGCCCGCACTCCGGGTTGCGCGTCATCGGACTGTTCGGCCGCCACGAGGTAGTCGAATTCCCGATCGAGATGAGGCACCGAGAGCATCGGTAACACCCGGGCGATGGGCTCCAGCTCGGCGGGCTGCCGCCGGGTGTCGTCGACTATGACTTGCCCTTCGCGCGTCTCCGCTCCGGGTTGGTCATGGCTCCTCCTCGAGGTCCTCGGGTGTGCGCTGATGGGTTGTCGCGCTATCACGGTAGTCGCGGCCGGTGACAGCACGTCCGAAGAAGAGACCAGCGGTGATCAGCAGCTGCGACATCGCATACGCCCACCAGATCGGGACTCCCAGCACGTCGGACCGCAGGAGGAATTGGTCGATGCCGATCATCGCGTCCGACACGGCGAAACACACAGCGCCCGCCGCGGTCCACAGGGTGGGCAGCCGGGCCAACAGTGCCGCGCACACCATGGCGCACAGAACGGCGATGTACAGCGTGACCGGCACCGTCAGGCTGTCGGCGGCCAGATGGGGCCAGAACCACGCCAGCAGCGCGACGCAGAGCACACACGTCACGGCGACAGCGACCAGCCGCCAGCGGGATCGCACCGCCAGCGGCAGCAGCGCGCCGAGGTAACACAGGTGGGCGACCAGGAACGCGCCGAGTCCTCCGACGAACGAGGGTCCCCACCACGGAATCGCCAGAAGGAAATCGCCGATGGCCGAGAACGCCAGAGCAGGCATCAGCCACCGTCGCTCGCGCACGATCGGATGAACGGCAGCCGCGAACGTCAGCACCACAGCCATCAGCGCCTTGGATATCGGCTGACCGATCCAGATGCCCGTCAAGGGTTCGCCGGGCAGGGACTGCAGCGCGAAGACCGTCAGGAACACGCCGTAGGCGACGCCTATCCAGCCCGCGGTGATCCATGCCCCGGCGAGTAACCGCGGGGTCGCCGATGTCCTCACCTCAGGCTGCAGGTCCGCTGATTCCGCCCGGTTCGCCGCCATTCAGAAGAAGCTACTCGGCGTCCTGACGCGAGTGCTTACAGTGAGGCATGACCACCTCAACGGCAGTGGACTACCGGACAGTGATCGTCGGCGCCGGATTCTCCGGGATCGGGGCGGCGATCAAACTCGATGGGGCCGGACTGCATTCCTACCTCGTCATCGAGGCCGGCGCCTCGCCCGGCGGCACGTGGTACTGGAACTCCTACCCCGGTGTCGCGGTGGACATCCCGTCATTCTCATACCAGTTCTCGTTCGAACAGCGCCCGGATTGGTCCCGGACCTATGCGCGCGGGCACGAACTGCAGTCATACGCGGAACTGCTCGCGGAAAAGTACGGGGTTCGCCCGAGAATCCGCTTCAACACCAAGGTGCTCGGGGCCGCCTTCGACGAAGCGCACGACTTGTGGCGGCTGACACTGGATTCCGGCGAAGAGATCACCTCGCGATACCTCATCAACGCCGGCGGTGTCCTCACCACACCGAAACTGCCGGACATCGCTGGGGTCGACAGCTTCGACGGCATCACCATTCACACCGCTCGCTGGGACCACGGCCAAGACCTGACCGGCAAGCGGGTCGCGATCATCGGCACCGGCGCGTCGGCCGTGCAGGTGATTCCCGAGATCGCGCCGATCGTCCAGCATCTCACCGTCTTTCAGCGCACCCCGATCTGGTGCCTGCCCAAACTTGACCTAGCGCTGCCCAAGATCGCGCGGCTGGCGATGCGCGTGCCGGGCGGAATGGCGCTGCAACGGCTGCTCAGTCAGGCATACGTCGAGGTGACGTTTCCGCTGTCGGCGCAGTATCACACCAGGTTCAAGCTTGCGACACGTGGCGAAGCCATGGGAAAAGCGTTCCTGCGCAGAGAGGTTCACGATCCTGTTGTGCGCGACAAGCTCACTCCTCGCTACGCGGTGGGGTGCAAGCGTCCCGGTTTCCACAACGGCTATTTGGCGGCGTACAACCGCGACAACGTCGACCTCGTCACCGACCCGATCGACAAAATCACGCCGTCGGGGGTCGCCACCGTCGAAGGCGACCTGCACGAGGTCGACGTGCTGATCCTCGCGACCGGATTCAAGGTGATGGACGTCGACAGCCTCACCTACGAGATCACCGGCCGCGACGGCCTCACGATGAGCCGGTTCTGGCGGGAGAACCGCATGCAGGCCTATGAGGGCGTCAGCTTGCCGGGCTTCCCCAACTTCTTCACCGTCGCTGGGCCGTACGGCTTCAACGGGGCATCCTTCTTCGCCTACATCGAAACGCAGACCCACCACATCGTCCGGTGCCTGCAACGCGCGGAACAGCAACGCGCGACGCGGGTCGAGGTCACCCGCGAGGCCAACGACCGGTACTTCGCCGAATGCATGCGCAAACGGCACACGCAGATCTTCTGGCAGGACACCTGCAGCCTGGCGAACAGCTACTACTTCGACTCGCATGGCGACGTGCCACTGCGCCGCGCCACCACGCTGGAGACCATCTGGCGCAGCCGCCGGTTCCCGCTCGACGATTACGCGTTCAGTTCCTGACGCCCCTCCGCGAGCAGACAGGGAATCGCGTCGCCAGACGCAGGATCGTGCGATTCTGCGTCTGCTCGCGGCGAGAAACTAGACCGACGCCTTGAGGTCGTCGACCTTGTCCGTCCGCTCCCACGGCAGGTCGACGTCGGTACGGCCGAAGTGTCCATACGCGGCCGTCTGCGCGTAGATCGGCCGCAGCAGGTCCAGATCGCGGATGATCGCGCCGGGCCGCAGGTCGAACACCGAGGTGATCGCCTTCTCGATGCGGGCAGGGTCGACGGTTTCGGTGCCGAACGTCTCGACGAACAGCCCGACCGGGGCGGCCTTGCCGATCGCATAGGCGACCTGGACCTCGACGCGCTCCGCCAACCCGGCAGCGACCACGTTCTTTGCCACCCAGCGCATCGCGTACGCCGCCGAACGGTCCACCTTGGACGGATCCTTGCCGGAGAACGCTCCACCGCCGTGACGAGCCCAGCCGCCGTAGGTGTCGACGATGATCTTGCGGCCGGTCAGTCCGGCGTCGCCCATCGGGCCGCCCAGCACGAACTTGCCGGTGGGGTTCACCAGCAGCCGGTAGTCGGAGGTGTCCATGGAGTCGTGCGCGAGGTCGTTGAGGACGGTGTTGACGACCTTCTCGCGGATGTCGGGGGCCAGGGTGGTCTCGAGGTCTATGCCGTCGGCGTGCTGAGTGGACAGCACCACGGTGTCCAGCCGCACCGGCGTCGTGCCGTCGTACTGCACGGTGACCTGCGTCTTGCCGTCGGGGCGCAGGTAGTCGAGCACTCCGCTCTTGCGGACCTCGGTGAGCCGGCGCGCCAGCCGGTGCGCCACCGCAATCGGCAGCGGCATCAGCTCGGGGGTGTCTCTGATCGCGTAGCCGAACATCAGACCCTGATCGCCCGCCCCCTGCGCGTCCAGCGGGTCGCCGGCACCCTCGACGCGTGCCTCGTGCGCGGTGTCGACTCCCTGGGCGATGTCGGGCGACTGCGCGCCGATGCCGATGTTCACACCGCAGGACGCGCCGTCGAAGCCCTTGTCCGACGAGTCGTAGCCGATCTCGAGAATGCGGTCCCTGACCGTCCTGGCGATGTCCGCGAAAGCTTCCTTGGCGGTGGTCGTGACCTCGCCGACCACGTGGACCTGGCCGGTGGTGACCAGTGTCTCGACCGCCACCCGGGAACGCGGGTCCTGATCGAGCAGCGCGTCGAGCACCGAGTCGCTGATCGCATCGCAGATCTTGTCGGGATGCCCCTCGGTCACCGACTCACTGGTGAACAGCCGACCTTGACTCACGGTTCGTCCTCTCGGTTACAGATACTTAGTTAAGCGAATATATCGGTGCTGCCTGCGCGCCGACCCCTCGGCACCTAACCCGGTGGCTCCCTCAGGTGCAAGTCCTAAGCGCCGGTGTTGCCCCGCAGGAACGTCACGATCGCGTCCACGATACGGCTGGCCATCAGCGTCTTGCTGCCGTGCTCCAGTGCCGACTCGGTGCCGTCGGAAGCCAGCAACCAGCCGTCGTTGCTGTCGACCTCGAACGCGCGGCCGTCCCCGACGGCGTTCACGACGAGAAGGTCGCAGCCCTTGCGGGTCAACTTGGCCCGGGCATGGTCGAGAACGGTGCCGTTCGCGTCGCCGGTCTCCGCCGCGAAGCCGACGATGGCGTGCATGTTTGGCAGCTGTCCTTCTGCCCGCGCCCGGACCGCGCCGGCCAGCACGTCGTCGTTGCGCACCAATTTCAGGGTCGGCGCGGCCTCTTCAGAATTGGCACCGGCGTCCGGACTCTTCTTGATCTTGCTCGCCGACATCTGCGCGGGCCGGAAATCGGCGACGGCAGCGGTCATCACCAGCACGCGCGCGTCGGGTGCGTGTTTTGACACCGCGTCACCAAGCTGTTCGGCCGAGCTCACGTGAACCATATGCACACCCGCGGGGTCGGCTAGTCCGGAGCCGTGCGCCGCGATCAACGTGACGTCGGCGCCGCGCTGGGCCGCGACCCGCGCGACCGCGTAGCCCTGCTTGCCGGAGCTGCGATTGCCGATGAAGCGCACCGGGTCAATCGGCTCCCGGGTGCCACCCGCCGTGACAAGCACCTTGCATCCGGCGAGGTCGTATTCCAGCGCGTCGGCTCTGGCCAATAGCAGCTCGGCGAAGGTCGTGATCTCTTCGGGTTCGGGCAGCCGTCCCGCGCCGGAGTCCGCTCCGGTGAGCCGTCCCGACGCCGGCTCCAATACGACAGCACCGCGGCGGCGCAACGTGGCGACGTTCTCGACCGTCGCGGGATGCAGCCACATCTCGGTGTGCATCGCCGGCGCGAAGAGCAGTGGACAGCGGGCGGTGAGCAGCGTGGCGGTCAGCAGGTCGTCGGCGCGGCCATGGACCGCGCGGGCCAGCACGTCGGCGGTGGCGGGCGCGACGACGACGAGGTCGGCCTGCTTGCCGATCTGCACATGGGGTACCTCGGGCACGTCGTCGAAGACACCGGTGTGCACGGGCTGACCGGACAGCGCCTCGAAGGTGGCGGCACCGACGAACCGCAGAGCGGACTCGGTCGGAATTACGCGGACGGAGTGACCGGCCTCCACCAGCTGGCGGACCACCGAGCAGGCCTTGTACGCCGCGATTCCTCCGGAGACTCCGACGACGATCCGCTTGGCGCCCATGGCCGTTGGGTTATTCGCCTTCGGTGTGCTCGAGCAGGTCGCCGTGGATCTCGCGCATCGCGATCGACAGCGGCTTCTCCTGCAGGCCAGGCTCCACGAGCGGTCCGACGTACTCGAGGATGCCTTCGCCGAGCTGGTTGTAGTAGTCGTTGATCTGGCGCGCGCGCTTGGCCGCGTAGATGACGAGCGCGTACTTGCTCGACACTCGTGCGAGCAGCTCGTCGATGGGCGGGTTGGTGATACCCAGCGGGGTGTCGTAGGCACCGGCCACGGAGGACCCGTCGGGCACTCCTGCCGATGTCGAGCCCAGTATGGCGTCGGGGGAAGTGCTCACGAAAGACTGTCTCCTAGCGAGATTTGAACATCTGGTGGGTCGCTCACGCCTGGTCCGACGCGGTTTCTCCCAGTAAGGCTACCAATTCGGCGCACGCCGACTCCAATTCGCTGTTCACGACGACCGCATCGAAGTCACCTTGAGCTGCGAGTTCCTCTCGAGCGGTGGCCAACCTGCGGGCCATCACGTCGGCGCTCTCGGTGCCTCGGCCCTTCAGCCGGGCCTCCAAGGCGTCCCAGCTCGGCGGGGCCACGAAGACCGTGACCACCTCGGGCATCGCCTGCTTGATGGCCCGGGCGCCCGCCAGGTCGACCTCTATCAGCACTGGATGCCCGGACCGGGTGGCGTCGCGCACCGGCTGCGCCGGCGTCCCCGAGCGGTGCAGGCCGCCGTGAATGTCGGCCCACTCGAGCAACGCCTCGTCGTCGATCAGCCGCTGAAACTCGTCGGGGCTGACGAAGTGGTAGTCGACGCCATCAGTCTCACCCGGCCGCGGGGTGCGCGTCGTCACCGACACGCTGAAGTGCAGATCAGCCACTCGATCGCGCAGACAGCGGACGATCGTGGAC
The DNA here is from genome assembly GCA_032159965.1 of Mycobacterium sp. Taxonomy (GTDB): domain Bacteria; phylum Actinomycetota; class Actinomycetes; order Mycobacteriales; family Mycobacteriaceae; genus Mycobacterium. The sequence goes on along the minus strand of JAVHWG010000381.1, from coordinate 5,524 downwards.
TTTCCCACGGCCGAGGGACCGGACAGCACGACAACGCGGCTGCCCGGCCCCCCGCCAGGGGTCAGCTGAACTTTTCCAGCAGGGCCTTGCGCTGGCGATCACCCAGGCCGCGCAGGCGGCGGGTAGGAGCGATTTCCAGCTCGGTCATGATTTCCTGTGCCTTGACCTTGCCCACCTTGGGCAGCGCCTCAAGCAACGCGGAAACCTTCATCTTGCCGAGGACTTCGTCATTCTCGGCGTCCTTCAGCACCTGCGTGAGGTTGGTGCCGCCTCGCTTGAGCCGATCCTTGAGTTCGGCGCGGGCCCGACGAGCGGCAGCAGCCTTCTCCAACGCCGCCGCGCGCTGCTCGTCAGTCAACTGGGGAAGGGCCACGATTCCTCCGTCTCATCACTTTCGAATATTTCTCTCGCCAGGGGTTAAACCGGCCAGCGACGACGACCGTACCCACGTGGACCGACGATTGCGAACCCCACCCCCTGGTTAGCGGCGCAAAACGCCTGCGTGTTGCTGTCGCGCTCACGCGGCGGTGGCCGCCGAAATCCCGCAGTGCCAGCGACGAGGAGGCTGGTCGCGCTGCCCAAAACCCCAGCGTGAGCTGCATTTTCGCGCGTACCGTCCAGCATTCGCGCCACCGCAGGCCGGCCCGCAGCGATGCGGCGAGTTGTTTCGCTGAGGAAAAACCGCAGGAAACCGACAGTTTTCGGCATGTCGGGCGTGTCGGGGTAGTCGACGAGAACCGTGTTGGCGGCCCTTTTGGTCAACTACGCAGTGTAGTAGACTATGTTTTGTGGGCATTCGTCGACCGTTCCAGGTCTTTCTTGTGTTGTTCGGCGTGATTTGCGTCGGTATTTCGCTGGCTCACCTGGCAGTCGGTCCCGACGCAATCATGGGTGGCAGCCAGGTCAACGCGACATCCGACGGCGAGGACAGATTCTATGCCGGGCTGTTCGGCGCTTTCGGCCTCGCAGCGATCTGGTGTGCCCGAGATGTCGAGCGCAAGCAGGTGTACGTCTCTGCGCTCGCCGCGGCGTTTTTGATCGGCGGAATCGGCAGGCTCATCTCATTCATCGTCGTCGGGCGGCCGCACCCGTTCTTCCTGGCAATGCTCGTCGTCGAATTGGTACTGCCCGTGCTGATGGTGCTCATGGCCAAGCGGGTGGCGGCGCTCTCGCAGGCTCAGCAGCCCAGGTAGGCGACAGCGTCTCGCATCCGTCCGGCCGCGTCGCGAAGGGCCGCGACGTCCGGGCCTGCCTGCAGCACCTCTCGCGACACCGCGGGGAGTAGCTGACCCGAGCGCGCGCCGCCGAATCCCGCGAGTCCGTCGGGCCGCCCGCCCTGGGCGCCGATGCCGGGGATCAGCACGGGTCCGTTGAGGTCACCCAGGTCGGGGACGTCCCGCAAGGTGGCGCCTACGACGACGCCGACCGAACCCGGCCCAGGCAGCGCATCGCGGTTGACGGCCGCCGCCGCATCGACGATCGACTGCGCCACTGTCCGCCCGCCCGCGTCGGCGCCCTGCACGTCCGGGCCCTCCGGATTGGACGTCGCCGCCAATACGAACACCCCCCGCTGATGCGCGGCGGCAAGGTCCAGCAGCGGGCGCAGCGCCCCGAACCCCAGGTACGGCGAGGCGGTCACCGCATCGGCGGCCAGCGGCGAGTCCCCCACCCACGCGGCGGCGTAGGCAGTCATCGTCGACCCGATGTCGCCCCGCTTGGCGTCGGCGAGCACCAGCACCCCGGCCTCGCGCAGCGCCGCAATCGTGCGTTCCAGCACCCCGTATCCGGCCGATCCGTAGGCCTCGAAGAACGCCACCTGCGGTTTCACCACGGCGAATGCCGCGAAGGCATCGACACAGGTGTCGCTGAACCGGGCGAGTCCGCCGGCGTCCGCCGACAGTCCCCACGACCGCAGCAGCTCGGGGTGTGGGTCGATGCCGAGGCACAGGGCGCCCCGCCGGCGGGTCGCGTCGGCCAGCCGGACGCCGAAACCCTGCCCGTCGCTCTTCGCGCGAGCGGTCATCGGCGCACCGGTCAGCGCCTGCCGTTGTTCAGGGTGCTGTGCAGCTCCTGCAGGGACATCACGTCGATGTCGCCGCGAATACCCGCCTCGATGCCCTGCACGGCCGCCGACGCGCCCTGCACCGTCGTCACGCACGGAATGTTCATCGACACCGCCGCCGAGCGAATCTCGTAACCGTCGATGCGTGGCCCAGAGTTGCCGTACGGGGTGTTGATCACCATGTTCACCTCGCCCGCTCTGATGGCGTCCACAGCAGACAACGCAGGCCTGCCTTCACTCGGCGGCTCGAAGTGTTTACGCACCTCGTCGCAAGGAATTCCGTTGCGGCGCAACATCTCCGCTGTTCCTGTGGTCGCAAGCACACGGAATCCGAGGTCCGCCAGCCTCTTCACGGGGAACACGAGCGAGCGCTTGTCACGGTTAGCCACCGATACGAACACCGTGCCCTCGAACGGCAGCGAGCCGTACGCCGCGGTCTGACTCTTGGCGAATGCGCTGCCGAAATCGTGGTCGATGCCCATCACCTCGCCGGTGGACTTCATCTCCGGGCCGAGCAGCGAGTCGACGCCCGATCCGTCCGCCTTGCGGAACCGGTTGAACGGCAACACCGCTTCCTTGACCGCGATGGGCGCCCACGGCGCGACGGTGCCGCCGTCGCCGATGCGAGCCAATACGCCTTCGTCGCGAAGCTGATCAATAGTGGCGCCCAGCATGATCCGTGCACACGCCTTTGCAAGCGGTATCGCGGTGGCCTTGGACACGAACGGCACGGTGCGGCTCGCGCGCGGATTTGCCTCGAGCACGTACAGCGTGTCGTCCTTGAGCGCGTACTGGACGTTCAGCAGACCGACGACGCCGATTCCGTGCGCGATCGCCTCAGTGGCCGTGCGGACCTTGTCGATGTCGCTGCGGCCCAACGTGACCGGCGGTAGCGCACATGCCGAGTCGCCGGAATGGATGCCGGCTTCCTCGATGTGCTCCATGATCCCGCCGATGTAGACCTCGGTACCGTCGCACAGTGCGTCGACGTCGATCTCGATGGCGTCCTCGAGGAACCGGTCCACCAGCACCGGGTGCTCGGGCGACAGTGCGGTGGCACGGGTGATGTAGCCCTGCAGCGTCTGGTCGTCGTACACGATCTCCATGCCCCGGCCGCCAAGCACATACGACGGGCGCACAAGGACCGGATAGCCGATGTCAGCGGCGATCTTGCGGGCGTGCTCGAAACTTGTCGCCATGCCGTACCGCGGCGCGGGAAGGCCTGCGTCGCTGAGCACCTCACCGAACGCGCCGCGGTCCTCGGCCAAGTTGATGGCTTTGGGGCTGGTGCCGACGATCGGTACGCCCGCGTCCTCGAGGCGCTGCGCCAGGCCCAGCGGCGTCTGGCCGCCCAGCTGAACGATCACCCCGACAACACCGGGACCGCCAGCGCCTGAGAGGGATTCGGCATGGTAAACCTCGAGCACGTCTTCGAATGTCAGCGGCTCGAAGTACAGCCGATCGGCGGTGTCGTAGTCGGTGGAGACCGTCTCGGGGTTGCAGTTGATCATGACGGTCTCGAAGCCGGCCTGGCTCAGCGTGGTCGCCGCATGAACACAGCTGTAGTCGAATTCGATCCCCTGCCCGATGCGGTTCGGCCCGGACCCGAGGATCAGCACCTTCGGCCTGGTGGTCTGCGGCGCGACTTCGGTCTCCGCGGCCGGGTCCAGCTCGTAGCTGCTGTAGTGATAGGGCGTCTTGGCCTCGAACTCGGCGGCACAGGTGTCGACGGTCTTGTACACCGGGTGGATGCCGAGCCGACTCCGGAGGGCGCGCACGCCGATCTCGCCGGCCAGTTCCGGTCGCAGCGATGCGATCTGGCGGTCCGACAACCCGCTGTGCTTGGCACGGCGGAGCAGATCGGCGTCGAGCACGGGCGCGTCGATCACCTCCCCGCGCAGGGCGATGACCACGGCGATCTGCTCGACGAACCACGGGTCGACGCTGGAGGCTTTCGAGACCTCCTCCACCGATGCGCCGAGTCGCAGCGCCAACTCGATGTCGTACAGCCGCCCTTCGCCGGGCGTCCTCAGCCGTTCCAGCGCTCCTTCGACGCCGCCGTCGGGGTCGGGGCCCGTCCAGAACCCCGCCTTGCTCGTCTCCAGTGATCGCATCACTTTGCCGAGTGCCTCGATGAAATTGCGGCCCAACGACATCGCCTCACCCACCGACTTCATCGTGGTGGTCAGCGTGGCGTCGGCACCCGGGAACTTCTCGAAGGCGAACCGCGGCGCCTTCACCACGACGTAGTCGAGGGTGGGCTCGAAACAGGCAGGCGTTTCCTTGGTGATGTCGTTGAGGATCTCGTCGAGCGTGTAGCCGATCGCAAGCTTCGCGGCGATCTTCGCGATCGGGAAGCCGGTGGCCTTGGATGCCAGCGCGCTCGACCGCGACACCCGCGGGTTCATCTCGATGACGATCAGCCGGCCGTCGGCGGGGTCGACCGCGAACTGGATGTTGCAGCCGCCGGTATCGACACCGACTTCGCGGAGGATCGCGATGCCCAGATCGCGCATCTTCTGGTACTCACGGTCGGTCAGCGTCATCGCGGGCGCGACCGTGACCGAGTCACCGGTGTGCACGCCCATCGGGTCGAGGTTCTCGATCGAGCAGACGACGACCACGTTGTCGTTGCTGTCGCGCATCAGCTCGAGCTCGAACTCCTTCCAGCCGAAGATCGATTCCTCGATCAGCACGTTGGCGCTCGGCGATGCCGCAAGTCCGTCGCCGGCCATCCGGCGCACTTCCTCGATGCTGTGGGCGAGGCCGGAGCCGAGGCCGCCCATCGTGAATGACGGCCGGACCACGACGGGCAAGCCCAGCTCCTCGACCGTCTCGCCGACTTCCTCCATCGTGAAACACACTCGCGAGCGGGCGGATTCGCCGCCGACCTTGGCGACGATGTCCTTGAATCGCTGACGGTCCTCGCCGCGCTGGATCGCGTCGAAATCGGCGCCGATCAGTTCTACGCCCCAGCGCTCGAGGGCACCGTTCTCGTACAGCGCGACGGCCGTGTTCAGAGCTGTCTGCCCGCCGAGCGTGGCCAGCAGCGCGTCGATCTTGTTGCCGCGCTCGGCCTGCTGCTTGATCACGCGCTCGACGAACGCGGGAGTGATCGGCTCGATGTACGTGTGGTCGGCGAACTCCGGGTCGGTCATGATCGTCGCCGGGTTGGAATTGACCAGGCTGACCTGCAGGCCCTCGGCCCGCAGCACCCGGCACGCCTGGGTGCCCGAGTAGTCGAACTCGGAGGCCTGCCCGATGACGATCGGCCCGGAGCCGATGACCAGCACGTGGTTGAGGTCTGTGCGTCGTGGCATTTAGTGGTTCCCCTTGCCCTCTTCGTCGCGAGCGTGCGTGTCTGCACACGACACGCCGGAAAAATCCATACAAACCCGCACGCTGGCGGCTCGGCGAGCGTGCGCACCTGCCTGCGAATTGCGGCGTGTCGACCTACAGACA
>JAVHWG010000445.1:0-3898 GCA_032159965.1 Mycobacterium sp. | reverse complement strand
TCTGTGGGGAGTTCGTAGTGGCCGCGTCGGAGGTGCTGCACGAAGGCGTGCCCGGCGGCGATTGTGCGTAGGGATCTGATCGTCTGATGCCGCGCATCGGCCTCAACCGGGCCTTGAGGCGGGCATGGTCAGCTTCGACGCGGTTGTTGGCGTACTGCTCCAGGACATGGTGAGCAGCCGGGACGAGGCCCTCGATCACGCGGGGATAGACCGGCGCCCGATCCGTCGTGACTTCGATCGGTACCGGAGCGCATGTCAATGCTCGAGCGAACAACGCTCGAGCAGCCTGCGCGTCGCGGCGCGCAGAGACGAGGACATCGATGACCTGACCGTGCTGATCGACCGCGCGGTACAGGTACGTCCAGCGGCCGGCGACCTTCACGTCAAAGCATTCGGCGGTGAGTGAGACCGGTCTGTCTCACTGATACAGTTATCGAATGAGCATCGACGCTGTGGACAGTCGGCGTCAGATGACCATGCTGATTTTGTACGCGTCGCTGTCCGCCGCGTTCTTGGCTACGTCGAGCGTCCCGACTCCTCTGTACGCGACCTACCGGCATGACTGGGGGCTCAATGCGGCTGATACAGCGTCGGCCTTCGGCGTCTACGCGCTGGCTCTGCTGGTGTCTCTGCTGACGCTGAGCCGGATATCGGACCATGTGGGGCGCAAGCGGGTGGTGTGTGCTGCCGTTGCCGTCCAGCTGTTGTCCCTCGCCGTGTTCGTGTTGGCCGACGGGATGACGTGGTTGATCGCTGCCCGTGTGCTTCAAGGGCTGTCGACTGGGGCCGGCATCTCTGCCGTGGGAGCGCGACTCGTGGATATCGACATCCGGCGCGGCACGATCGCAAACGCTGCCGCGCCTCCGCTTGGATCCGCTGTCGGCGCTATCGCTGGTGGCCTGTTCGTCGCCTATTTGCCTTGGCCGAAGCAAGCCGTGTACATGGCCTTCGCCGTCGTGATGGTCGGTGAACTGGTTGCGCTCGCGCTGGTGAGGGAGCCGGTGGTCGGGAGGCATCCGGGCGCGCTGTCGAGCATGCGACCGGTCATCCGGATGTCGGCAGGTGCGCGGCCGAAGCTTGTGATCGCGATCCCGGTCCTGTTCGCTATTTGGGCGACGTCTGGCCTGTTCGGTTCTCTCGGACCCCAATTGGTCAAGCAGGTCTCCGGCTCGTCGTCGCCTGTCCTGGGTGCTTTGCCGCTGGCGATCATCGGCGCCCTGACGCCGTTGGTCGTGTTCTCCAGCCGCTCGCGGTCAGCGCGGGAATCGTTGGGCCGGGGAATCTGCGGATTGGTCGGCGGCGCAGTACTGGTGGTGGTTGCCGCACTGCTGGGAAGTCTGACGATGTTGCTTGTCGCGGCGGCTGCGGCGGGTGTGGGGTTCGGGCTGGGGTTCCGGGGCGCGATGGAGCTGGTGGTGCCGGATGCCGCCCCTGAGGATCGCGCCGGCACGCTTGCGGTGCTGTACATCGCTTCCTACCTTGGGTTTGGTGTGCCCGCGATCGCGGCCGGTGTCGCGGTGATTGTCACCGGAAGCCTGACCGGCACGCTGTTGGTGTATGCAGCGGTACTCGTGCTGCTTGCTGTGGTCGCGGCAGCTGGCTTGAAGGGACAGAAGCGAACTGCTGCGCCGGCCGAACAACGTGAAGGCGCGGCGGCGACGCATCCACGGGAACCCATGCACTCGGGCCAAGGGACGTGAGCATGATCTCCAGCGGGGCCACCACTACGCCGGTTCCGGCCGCGACGCGGCTGCTTGCCGCAGCCCATGAGCTGTTCTATAGGGAAGGCGTGCACGACGTCGGAATCGACCGGCTTATCGAGCACGCGGGCGTTGCGAAGATGTCGCTCTATCGAAGCTTCGGCAGCAAAGAGAACCTCATCGCCGCCTATCTGGATGAACGCCACAGAATGATTCTCCACCGGCTGTCCGATGCGGTGGACCGGGAAAAGGATCCGCGGTCCCGGGTCCTGGCGGTTTTCGACGTTCAGGCGCGCTGGATCAAACATCGGGACTATCACGGCTGCGCGTTCACGCGCGCCACGTCCGAGAAGACGTGCGGTGACGAAACACGTGCCGCGGTTTCTCGATATCGGCTCGCGATCCGGGAGTTACTCGTGCACCTTGCCGACGAGGTCGGTGCCAACGACCCGCAGCAGCTCGGATTGCAGCTGTTCACCCTCTACCAAGGCAGCGCGGTAGCCCACGAGCTACCACAACAAGCCAAAGCCCTTCGTGGCGTTCGCACCGCGGTCGAGACGCTTCTCGACGCAGCGACCTCCGCGGAGACGCGATAACCGACAGGAGACATTGCCATGCCCCGCTCAGTCCGAGGAGTCTCCCGGCCAACCGTGCAGCAACAGAACGGCCGGTCCATCGGCCGGACCCTTCGCGCTGTAGGCAAGCGCGAACGAGACGATGGGATGGGAGCGGCCTGACCGAGACGATCACTGCGCGTCGTTGACCGTGCAGAGGACGCGGGGGGCCAGCGCTGCCGGGCGAGATTGCCCTCTGTCAGATGCAATCCGAGGAGGGCGACGCGCCTCAGGTGTGCTTCTCGCTCGCACGGACACCGATTGTGTCGTGGCCGCTCGACGGCCGTATTGTCTACGGAGACGCCCTGGCGGAAGCTACGTGATGACGACTATCCGAGAGCGGACCATCATTGAACGGTCGAACCCGACCGTTCAATGACCAGTCTCGTCGTTGACCTCAAACTGACGTGGCGCAGGCGCGTATCGCGCGGCTCCAGTCGCCCATTGACTATCTGACTCCAACCATATTCGGCGTTAGGACGCACGCCGATGACACGTTCTCGCACTTGTTGGACGACGATCGCATCGACGACGCCGCGTCGCCGCCCCGCGTGATCTGCCGTATGGCGTAGCCCCGTGCTACGGCGGCGGTCGACCATTCGCGACCCGCTGCGACCACCGTATTAACACGGTCGCGCCAGGTTACGTCGCATCAGATCAGTCGCCCGAGGCCAAGAACCGCCCTGGCTCTCCGACGCGCACGCAGGTGAGCACGAAACATCTGCAATAGGGGTCACTCCCCCGTTCAGCGCCGCTGCGGACACCGGCGCCGCCGGACACCAGTATGGTCCGGTCGCCGGTGCCGGGCTAATGCTCGCCACCCTCGGGAGCAGACGCTTTCTACCCGGCCCTCGAGCACCTTGTAGTTACCGCGCCGCGATGCCCAGCGCTGCGCGGATGACGTCCTCACCGGCCGGTTGGCCCTTCTCGTTCAAGTGTGGCCCGTACGGCGTCCCCCACACCGGTGTGCCTGTGGCCTGTCGCCAGCTGTCGGCCAGCGGCGCCGCGTCGACCACGCTGTAGCCGATCGATTCGATGAACTCGGTCACCGTGGCCTTCGCCGGCGCGGCTGTCGAGCTCGGGAATGTGCCCGTCACGCTCAGGGCCGTAGTTACAGGTGTCGATGACCGTCTTGCCGGCCAGGGGCGCTGCGGCAGGTCGGCGAACACCTTGACCACAACAATGATCTTGGAGTCTGGCCAAGGTATGCGGGAGGCCCCGGAATACGGGCCTCCAAGGGTGGGCGATACTGGGATTGAACCAGTGACCCCTACCGTGTCAACGTTTTCCGCTCGGCGTTGGCTGCGTTGATTGGTCGCGACGCCGCTGATTGCGGGGCTCTCGCTGGTTGGTGACGTTGGCTGCGACGGTTGGTTGCGGCGCTGGTGTTGCACGACCGTTGCACGCAGCTGACTCCGGTGCACCCGGCACCGGCCTGCTAGAGACTGGCCCGGAGCCTCGTTCACGGCTGACGACTCGCGATGTCATGTGCGGTCGGGTTGAATTTGCGGTTGACCCGGGGCGTTGGTTTGGGCACGGGTTACCGATCGACCCGAGTCGGCCGGTCCGGGAACATCCCGGACC
>JAVHWG010000429.1:0-3187 GCA_032159965.1 Mycobacterium sp. | reverse complement strand
GGTCCAGGAACCGAGGCCGGAAAGCTGATCCAGAAAGAGATCGCAGAGCTGTCGGCCAAACCGGTCGCCGAACTGACAGCCGAACAACGCGCCGCGATCCGCACGCTGGGCAAGGACGCCGAGGGCGGGACGGTCGAAGGAGCGGAGCGCACCCTCAGCGATCCGAAGGTCGCGGCGAAACTCACCGCCGAGGCACAGGAGTTGATCAGGACTTGGACGCAGCTGGCGACGAAGGACGCTCGGCTCGCGTGGTGCAAGAACCGCGCAGTCACCATCCTCAAGGACGCCGGGATCGACATCGAGATCGAGGTCATCGACGCGAGCATGAACCCGGGCACCTGGGGCTCGTTCAATCCGTCGAGCTGGACGATAAAGCTTGACAAGGCCGTGCTCGCCGACGGCAACGCGTCCGCTGACACGATCAACGAGATGATGAAGACGATTCTGCACGAGTCGCGCCACGCCGAGCAGTACTGGCTGATGGCGCGACGCCTGTACGGCAAAGGCTGGATGGCCCCGCAGATTGAGGAGGCCCTCGGCCTGCGGCTCGACGTCATCGGCAGCGCGCGGCGAACGGGGAAAATTCTCGACACCGACGGCACCGCCAAGATGATCGACGTCTGGTTGCAGGACTTCGAGACAAAGAAAGCCAGAGACTTCCGCAACTTCTACCTGACGGAGAAGAAAGTCTGGCGGGGAAAGCGCGACGCCGCCGAGAAGGCGTGGCTGACCGCCAACGATCCGAAGAATCTCAAGTCTGCCGGCGAACGAAGCCGCCTACTGGCCGAGTGGCAGAAGGCCAGCAACATGCACGCCCAGATGGACAAGCTGTACCGCACCAGCGGGATCGAAGCCGACGCCTTCGAGGTGGAGAAAGGTATCAACGTCGATATCGCTTCAGAAGCGCGTGCAAAGCAGGTTTACGACGACATCTTTCGGCAGTGGCAGCAGCTCGAAGAGCAATGGAGCCTCAAGTTGGCGGACGCCGAAACCGAACTCATCGCGGCGCAGAACGCGAACAAGCCGGCAAATATCATCAAGATGCGCCAAACCGACGTGGCCGAGGCTCAAAAGATTCTCGGCGAAGTCAAGGCCGCCAAGCCCGATGTCCGCTGAGTCGGTCACCGACCTCGTGCGCTCGCTGGTCGCGGCGGTCGCACAGGAGGCCGCCGCGCCCGCGGCAGTTGCTGCGCTGTTGAGAGACGCCGGATACGAGAATCCCGACGAGCACGTCACCAAGCTCGCGGCCGGGCGACACGGTGCATACCTGCCGCTGCGGCGTGAAGCAGAGTTATCCCTCGCCGGCGTGCAGAGGATTTACGGTCCCGGACGGAGGCAGCTGGCGCTCGACAGCGATGGGCCTACCGAGTGGACCTGGGACATCGCCGTGGGGGGCAACCAGCATGTGGTGCTTACCGCCGAGGTCGACGACCACGAAAACTCGGTACGCCAGCTGATGTTCACGCCGTATTCGCTGTGACCGCGGGTTGAGCTAAACGGTTTTACTCGTTGCGGACGCAGTCGTATGTGAGGGGAATCTCCTCGCCGAGTTCCACGACCTCGAACTGCTCCACGCCGATTTTGCTGAACGACTGTGCGTCGATCCCGAGGTCGGCCCACTTGGCCGTGCTCGTCTTGTCGTCGGCGAACGTCAGGGGAACCTGCCCACCGTCGGCCAAAAGCATGCCGTGTGTCTTGAGCGCCTTCAGAATCACCCGTTGCGCTTGGTTGTAGCTGGACTCGTCGAAGTCAGCGCGCAGGCGGAACCGCGCCCCATACGGGACGGCATTGGGGTCGGTGCTCTTCGGACCGCCCGCATGGGTGGCAGGCCGCACATAGACGCCGTCCTTCATCCTGTCGTTCGGCAGGATGAAGCGAATCGCGTGCGGCAGGTCACCTGCAGCGACCTCGTCGGCGGTAGGTGTCATTGCGGCGATCGGGAATCCCGCGGCGTCGGCGCTGGTGCACTGGTCACCACGAAGGGTCTCGGAGTACTCCTTATTCAGATCCCACACGAAATAGGCCTGCGCGGTGATGTTCTCGCCGACCTGACTGCCTTGGTAGATCTCATACAGCTTGCCCGCGTCCTTGTCGACGACCAGAAAGTGGCAGTCCTCCTGGCCTTCGGTGTTGCCCGTGATGTCGCAGCGCAGATCGGTCGAACCCTCGATGTAGGCGTTGGCCGGAATCGGAATCTCGGCGGGCACCGCATCACAATCGGGGCCCCCGTAGCAGTAGTCCTCAATTCCGACCACGGTCCGTCGCGGTGAATTCGCGTCGGCGTAGAAGATCGGGATGGAGAAGTCGATGTTGAGTGCATTCTTGGTGCCCCACCCACCTGCGTTCTTCAGCGCGTCGATGATGGCCTGACTGCGTTCGGACGGCGCAGCAGCAGAGATATCAGCCGTCCACGGCACGGCCGTGCTGAACATCGCCCCGGCCGCAGCCGCGCTGTTCGTGCCCTTCTGCTGCGAGCTTGGCTGGCTCTTCTTCTGTTGAGAACTGTTGGGAGCCGGTGATTTCGGCGAGGAGCAAGCGACCAGCATCGTGGCGGTCAGCAGGCAAACCGCAATGGACAGGTGACGGGGCAAATTTCGCTGCACGTTCGCAGGGTAACCGCTGCGGAATAGCTGTGTGTGCAGATGAAGATACGTGGTCGCTCGATGAATCAGCGATGATGTGTCGCCATGAGGAGACGCCAATTCCTCCATATGAGCGGTACCACCGCGTTGAGCGTCGGCGCGTTGGGCATCGGTGTAGCGCCGGCGCGCGGCACGCCAGGCTCGCTGGACGCGCCGGCACCCGGTGGGCTGGTGCGGGCACTTCCCAAAGTCGAGCTGCACGCGCACCTTGAGGGAACCGTTCGACCGGCGACATTCGCGGAGCTGGCCCGCAAGAACAACATCCCGCTTCCCGTCGATGACGTGAACCGCCTGTTCGCATTCAAGAACCTCGACGAATTCCTCGACGTCTTCCACATGATCATGCGCAGCCTGGTCACCTCCGAGGACTATCGCCGCGTCACCTATGAGTCCCTGCAGGACGCCGTGACGGCCGGTGTCCGTTATCGCGAGATGTTCTTCTCGCCTGGTTTCCGTCTGAACGAGGGCCAATCAATGGACGTGATCTGGAACGGAATCCGCCAGGGCGTCTTCGATGCCGAAGCCGACCTCGACATCCGGTGCCG
>JAVHWG010000393.1:0-3013 GCA_032159965.1 Mycobacterium sp. | reverse complement strand
GTCGGCGAGGCCCGCGATCGCGGCGCGACGGTGTTGCTGTCCAGCCACATCCTCGCCGAAACCGAAGCCCTGTGCGAGCGGGTGACGATCATTCGCGCGGGCAAGACCGTCGAGAGCGGAACGCTCGAATCCCTACGCCACTTGTCGCGCACCTCGATCAAGGCCGACATGGTCGGAGACCCCAGTGCCCTCGGTCGACTCAAGGGCGTCGCGAACTTCAGCATCGAAGGATCCACGGTGCGCGCCCAGGTCGACAGCGAAAGCCTCGGCGAGGTCATCAGGATTCTCGGCGACGCGGGCGTCCGCTCGCTGGTGAGCCAGCCGCCCACGCTGGAAGACCTCTTCCTCCGACACTACGACGTCGGCGAGGGTTCGGCGGAGAAGGTGACTGCGTGATGGCCACCGTCCTCGACCGACCGCACTCGCACGCGCACCGCGCCGCCCCGCGCGGATCGAACTTCTCGGGAACCCTTGGGCTGCTTCGGCTCTACCTCCGTCGCGACCGGATCGTCGCGCCATTGTGGATAGTGCTGCTTTCGGTGCCCCTTGCAACCGTCTACGTCGGCAGCATCGAGGCGATCTATCCCACCCAGGCCGACCGCGCGGCGTTCGCTGCCACGATCATGGCCAGCCCGGCGCAGCGCGCGCTCTACGGCAACGTCTACGGAGACAGCCTCGGCGCGACGGGCATCTGGAAGGCAGGCATGTTCCACGTGCTCATCGCCGTGGCTGTGATCCTGACGATGATCAGGCACACCCGCGCCGACGAGGAGACGGGCCGCGCCGAACTGATCGATTCGACTGCCGTCGGCAGATACGCCAACCTCAGTGCAGCGCTGCTGTTCTGCTGCGGTGCGTCGACCCTCACCGGCCTGATTGGCAGCGCAGGACTGCTGACCCTCGACGTTCCCGCGCGGGGCTCGGTGGCATTCGGGCTGGCGCTCGCCTGCTCCGGTCTGGTGTTCGCTTCCGTTGCGGCCGTGACCGCGCAGCTCTCCCCCAGCGCCCGGTTCGCGCGCGGCGCGGCGTTCGGCGCCCTCGCGGCGGCGTTCACCTTGCGCGCCGTCGGTGACCCGACCAACGGATTCCTGTCGTGGCTGTCACCACTCGGGTGGGCGCTGCTGGTGAAACCGTATGCCGGCGATCACTTCTGGGTGCTTCTGCTGCCGTTCGCCACCACCGCGGTACTGATCGTCGTCGCCTACCAGCTGCTGGCGCGCCGCGACGTCGGGTCGGGAATGATCGCCGAGCGACCGGGACCGCCGCGCGCCGGAGCGACACTGGGCGGCGCAATGGGGTTGGCGTGGCGCCTGAGCCGCGGCTCGCTGGTGTTGTGGACGGTCGGCCTGTGCCTCTACGGCCTGTTGATCGGCAGCGTCGTCAACGGCATCGGCGACGAGATCGGCACCGACGGCGTAGCTCAGCAGGTCGTGGCGCGTCTCGGCGGAACCGATGCGTTGGAGCAGGGATTCATCGCCATCGCGTTCAGCATGCTCGGCATGGTGGCCTCCGCGTTCGCGATCTCGCTGTCGCTGCGGCCGCATCAGGAGGAGTCGGCCCAGCGCGCCGAGGCGCTGCTCGCCGGTGCCCTGAGCAGGACACGTTGGCTCGCAACCCATCTCGTCATCGCGATCGTGGGATCGACGGTAGCTCTGCTGATCGCTGGACTCACGGCAGGCGTGACATACGGTGCCGCGGCAGGCGACGTCGGAGGAAAGCTGGCGACCGTACTCGGGGCCGCGGCCGTTCAGCTTCCCGCGGTGTGGCTGCTGGTGGCCGTGACGGTTGCGCTGTTCGGCGCGCTTCCCCGCTTCACGCCGGTGGCGTGGGGGGTGCTCGTGGCGTTCATTGCGCTGTACCTCCTCGGCTCCCTGTCCAACTCTCCGCAATGGCTGCTGGACCTGACCCCGTTCAGCCACACCCCGCACGTCGGCTCCGGCGCCTTCGTCGCAACTCCGCTGCTATGGCTGATCGTCGTCGACGCGCTGTTGATCACGTTCGGCGCCATGGCATTTCGACGCCGGGACGTTCGTTAGGAGTACTCGTGAAGATCGCCTTGCAACTGGTGGCGTCCGCGGTCGGCAGTGCCGTGTTCTTCGGCGTGCTGTTGTTTTGGCCTGCAGGAACGTTCGACTACTGGCAGGCGTGGGTGTTCATCGGCGTGTTCCTCGTCGCGACCATGGGCCCGACCGTCCATCTGGCGCTGAAACTCCCCGATGCATTCCAGCGGCGGCTGCGTTCGGGACCACTGGCGGAAACCAGGCTGGCGCAAAAGCTGATCAACCTCGGCATCATCGCGAACGTGGTTGCGGTGGCCGTGGTCAGCGCATTGGGTCACCGGTTCGGTTGGTCGTCGGCGCCAACGGCGGTGGTCGTGGTCGGCGACGTGCTGGTCGCGGTGGGCATCGGCCTCGCCTACGCCGTCATCATCCAGAACAACTACGCCGCAGCGACCATCACGGTCGAGTCGGGTCAGCCGGTGGTGTCGACGGGTGTGTACGGCGTCGTCCGTCACCCGATGTACGTCGGCGCACTGACCATGACCATCGGTACGCCGCTCGCGCTGGGCTCGTATTGGGGCCTGCTGGTGGTCGTTGCCGGGGTGTTGGTGTTCGTCGCCCGCATCCTCGACGAGGAGCGAGCGCTGCGGCAGGACCTCGAGGGTTATGCCGAATACATGGACAAGGTCCGCTACCGATTGGTGCCAGGAGTGTGGTGACAGGCCGGCCGCTCGTGTGAGTTCGCGGCTCTGACATGCGCGAAACTTGTCGGGCAGTGGATTGTCACACCCCTTCCCTACACTCAAACACATGTTCGAATCGATCGCGGAGTTCGATCCCGAGGCGTCGGCGGCGGCGTTGGTGGAGCGCATCGCGGCCATGGAACGGGTCAAGTCCGCCGCTGCTGCCGAGCAAGCCAGGTCGACCGCCGCGCTCGACGGCAAGCGCCGTGCCGCCGAAGCCGCGCGCGGGGTTGCCGCGGCTCAGCGGGGACGCGGGTTGGGCAGCGAGGT
>JAVHWG010000384.1:0-11234 GCA_032159965.1 Mycobacterium sp. | reverse complement strand
TGCCGCAAGGACGTCGGCGTGCTGCGCGGCCTTCTCCCGTAGATCGTCGAGGTCGACATCGCCGTTGGCCCGGCATGCCACCACGACGACGCGCATCCCCGCCATCGCGGCCGAAGCGGCATTCGTGCCGTGCGCACTGGAGGGAATCAGGCACACGTTCCGATGCGGCTCACCGCGATCGGCGTGATACGACCGGATGGCGAGCAACCCCGCGTACTCCCCTTGCGAGCCGGCATTGGGCTGCAGCGACACCGCGTCGTAACCGGTCATCTGCGCCAGCCAGCTTTCCAGGTCGGCGATCATGTGCCGTAACCCGGGCGTGTCCGCCGCCGGTGCGAACGGGTGCTGCCGCGCGAACTCGGGCCAGGTGATCGGCTCCATCTCCGCGGCGGCGTTGAGCTTCATGGTGCAGGACCCGAGCGGGATCATGCTGCGGTCCAGCGCGATGTCCTTGTCGGCCAACTGGCGCAGGTAGCGCATCATCTCGGTCTCTGTGCGGTACCGGTTGAACGCCGGATGGGTAAGATATTCACTTGTCCGCGTTGCGATCTCAGGACCCGCGAAGGGAGTGTCGGCCTTGGACGCGCCGAAGGCGGCCAGTACGTCGCCGATGTGGGCGTCGGTAGTGGCCTCGTCGCACGACACCGACAGGTGGTCTTCGTCAACCAGCCAGATGTTGATGCCCCGACTCTTCGCGGAATCGCGGATCTGTGCGGCACCGCCGGGCACGCGGACCAGCACCGTGTCGAAGAACGACCGGTGCACCACCTCCACGCCGGCCGCGGACAGTCCGGCGGCCAGCGAGCGGGCATGGTCGTGCGCGCGTCGGGCGATGGCCGTCAGGCCCTCGGCGCCGTGATAGCTGGCATACATCGCGGCCAGCACGGCCAACAGCACCTGGGCCGTGCAGATGTTGCTGGTCGCCTTATCGCGGCGGATGTGCTGCTCTCGGGTCTGCAGCGACAACCGGTACGCGGGAGCACCGTCGGCATCTACGGACACCCCGACCAGGCGGCCGGGCAACTGCCGGGCGAGCGCGGTGCGCACCGTAAGATATCCGGCGTGCGGGCCACCGAAACCCATTGGCACACCGAAGCGTTGAGCGCTGCCGAACGCGATGTCGGCCCCTACCTCTGCTGGCGGCGTGAGCAGGGTCAAGGCCAGCAGGTCGGCGCCGATAGCCACGAGCGCGCCGCGCTCGTGTGCCTCGCTCACCAGAGAGGACCAATCGACGACTTCACCGCCGGCACCCGGAAGTTGGGTGATCACCCCGAAGAACTCGCCTTCAGGCAACCCGCCACGCAGGTCCGCGGTCACGATCTCGATGCCCAGCGGCTCGGCGCGGGTGGCGATCACAGCTGCGGTCTGCACGTACAGGTCGGCATCGATCGCGAGTCGATTCGATGCGCCGCGCGCGGCACGGTACATCAGCGTCATCGCCTCCGCCGCGGCGGTGCCTTCGTCGAGCATCGACGCGTTGGCGATGTCGAGGCCGGTGAGATCGGCGATCATGGTCTGAAAGTTCAGCAGCGCCTCGAGCCTGCCCTGGCTTATCTCCGGCTGGTACGGCGTGTAGGCGGTGTACCACCCGGGGTTCTCAACGATGTTGCGCCGCAGCACCGCCGGCGTCAGCGTGTCGAAGTACCCCTGCCCGATCATCGATACCGCGACGGTGTTGGTGTCGGCGAGCCGCCGCAGTTCGGTGAGCGCCTCGTCTTCGGTGGCCGCGGGCGGTAGTCCGTCGAGTCCAGGCGGCGCGTCACTATTCGGAGTGTCGAAGATCTTCGTCGGGACGGCTTTGACCGCCAACTCGTCGAGGGAATCGACCCCGATCACGGTGAGCATTGTGGTGATCTCGGCGGCGGTGGGTCCGATGTGACGATCGTCGAACGTGGATCGGAGAGACATGGGCGGGCTCCTGGCGCAGGGTAGGCACGGTCGGCTCGTCCTCCCCCTCTGTCTTCACCCTCGCCGGGCGCCTGAGAGATTCGGCTTGCGCCTTTCCCCATCGGCGGGCGATGACGGTGATCATCGCCGCTTTCCAGAGGCATCACGTCCCGGCGCGGTCCTGGGTGCCTGAGAGGTTGACGGAGAGGTGTTGCTCCTTCGGCGTCCGTGGCTGGCAGCCACGGAACTCTCCCGCTGCCGGGCGATGCGTTGTCGAGTTTACCGCGCGGGCCGGATTCAGCCGATTTTGCGGTCGCGGTGTTTGCGCCGGCTGGCGAGTTCGTCTTCGGGCGCGGCGATTGACTCACCGTCGTCGGCACGCTCACCCGGGAAGTCCGCGATGGCGCCGGTCAGTTCACGCATCGCACCGCTGACGGCGATCCCGAACACGCCCTGGCCGCCCTGCAACAGATCGACGACCTCTTCCGCGGATGTGCATTCATACACGGTCGTGCCATCGGAGAACAGCGTGATGTTGGCGAGATCCTGCACGCCTCGCTGCCGTAGATGATCGACGGCGACGCGAATGTTCTGCAACGAGATGCCGGTATCCAGTAGCCGTTTGACGATCTTGAGGACGAGGATGTCCTTGAAGGAGTACAACCGCTGGCTGCCCGACCCCGCGGCGCTGCGAATCGAGGGCACCACCAGCGACGTGCGCGCCCAGTAGTCCAGCTGGCGATACGTGATGCCGGCGATCTGACACGCACTCGGACCGCGGTAGCCGACGAGTTCGTCGGGAATCGAGTCGTCGGGGAACAGCCCTGGCTGCACCGGCTCACGGGGTGCGCTCACCTGGCGCGTCGCGCCTGCGTCGCCCGGGTCCAGGTCCAGGTGCTCTTGCTGTGGACGATCATCCACTGTGCTACCTCCCGCCTGTCGCGTTGGCTATCGACTGGCCATCGTGCGCGTACGCCTCGAGTTGCTCGAGCATACGCTGTCGGGCGGGCCACCGTGGCTGCCGTTGCCCGAAATTATGGCTGTTTCGGGGTCCCGCCGACGTGACCCGCGCCCGCGTGTCGGGGCGCCTTGACGCATCCGTGACGTGAGCGCCCGATCATGTCGCCTTGAAGTCATCAGGCGACACGCTGTCGAGAAATTCTTTGAACTTCTCGACTTCCTCTTCCCGGACGGCCCCCGTGGCCTCTTCGTCGTTCTCGTCGGGGATCAGCAGCCCGGCTTCCGCGAGCACCGCTTCCTCGACGTATATCGGGACACCCACCCGCAGCGCGATCGCCACTGAATCAGACGGCCGGGCCGACACCTTGATGTTGCGATCGAAGATGAGGTCGGCGTAGAAGGTGCCTTCCTGCAGATCGACAATCCGCACCTCCTTGAGCGAATGCCCAAGTGCGGCAATCACATCTCGGATCAGATCGTGAGTGAGTGGTCGGGCCGGTTCGACGCCCTGCTGTTCGAGCGCGATCGCCGCCGCCTCCGACTGGCCGATCCAGATGGGCAGGTACCGATCGCCGCTGGCTTCGCGCAGCAGCAAAACCGGCTGGTTTTGCGGTTGCTCGACACGTATTCCGACGACACGTACCTCACCCATGTGTGCCTGCCCTTCGGACGCATGAAGTCAGCTCGCAGCTATTCGAGCCCCTCCGTTGCCAGTCTAATCCTCAGCGGTCGAGTACGTCGCGCACCGCCGACTTGACCAACGCCGTGTGCAAAGTGATCGCAAGCGCTGCCACTTCTCGAGCCAAGTCGTCGGCACGGTCACGGGCGCCGGTCTTTCCGCCCTTGCCCACCGGTCCGGCGATCTGTGCGATCAGATCCGATTGCCGGTCAGCAGCGGACCGGAAAGCGCGCAGGTGCCGCGGTTCGACGCCGAATTCGGCCAACGCGTTGGCACACTGCAGGATTATCACGTCCTGCTCGTCGAACAACCCTGCACGTCCGGCGGTGACGACACCCGCACGGGTCAACGTGGTGAGCAGATCATCGTCGACGGCGGCACGCTTCAGAAGGTCTTCTCGGCTCAGTCGCGCGGGCGCCCTCGTGACCTCGGTAGCAGTGTCCGCTGCACCGTCCAGCGGGCCCGCCGCCCGATCGTGGCGTGGATTATCCGGATCCGACACCGTCACCAAACGCGGTGTCGCGAAGGCAAACCCGGCCATTTCAGGCAGCTCACCGTCGGGCTGGGCGTCGAGGTGGCCCTTGATCACTTTCAACGGGAGGTAGTGGTCACGCTGTGCGGTCAGGACGTAACGCAGCCGTGCGCAGTCGTGTGCGGTAAACCGCCGGTAGCCGGACGCGCTTCGCTGCGGCGTGACGAGGCCCTCGGTCTCCAGAAACCGGATCTTCGAGATCGTGACGTCGGGAAACTCCGGCCGAAGCAGGTCGAGCACCGCTCCGATCGACATGCCGGCGATCGTGGGCGAACGAGGGGCTGTCATATGCGTTTCGCGCTCATCGGCCGGCGGCTACCGGGATCCGGTCTCGCCGTCGTCACCTTTGGGGCCGGTCAGGAAAACCAGACGGAATTTGCCGATCTGCACCTCATCGCCGTTGGCCAGCACCGCGGAGTCCACCGGTTCGCGGTTGACGTAAGTCCCATTGAGACTGCCGACGTCGACCACCTGGAATTCGGTGGTTTCCAGCCGGAACTCGGCATGCCGGCGGCTGACGGTGACGTCATCGAGGAAGATGTCGCTGTCTGGATGACGACCTGCTGACGTCACGGCCTGATCCAACAGGAAGCGTGAGCCAGCGTTCGGTCCGCGCTTGACAACGAGCAGAGCCGAACCCTGCGGCAACGCATCAACCCCGGGAACAGGGTCCGAGGCCGTCTGCGGCGGGGCGTCCAGCTCGCTGAGGAAATCCGCGCGAAAAACAGAGGTCGTCTCCACGGTGACTTCGTCAGACGTCTGGTCGTTGTCTCTGTCGGTCACCCGATGCTCCTTTTGCCTGCTCTGGCGGCTTTTTGTCTATCGCCGCAGTACCTGCGCTGTTCACTTGCCCACCCGCGCGTTGCTTGTATGACCGTACCCTGCGGCCTTGTTCGTTGTGATTGCCCTGTTCGTACCAGGATCGTGCGTGGTGTGCGGCAGAATCCGTGGCTGCACCCTAACAATCTTGTCATTCGGTTATCGTCTGGCGGTAGCCCTCGGCATCCAGCAGGGTGGCGATGCCGTCGTCGAGCGTTCCTGCGTCTGCCGATAGCTCCACCAGCCATCCCTGACCGTACGGCTCGGAATTGACGAGCTGTGGGTTGGCATCCAGATCACTGTTGACCGCAACAACTTTCGCCGACACCGGGGCGTACAGGTCCGATACCGATTTCGTCGACTCCACCTCGCCGAAGGACTCGCCCGCAGTGACCTCGGCCCCGACCTCCGGCAGCTGGACGAAGACCACGTCGCCTAGCGACGACTGGGCGAAATCGGTGATCCCGACCCGTACGGTGCCGGTTTCGGTGCGCAGGACCCACTCGTGTTCGGCGGTGTAGTGCAGCTCGGGTGGAATGTCGGTCACGGGGCAGTCTCCTCTTCGCAAGCGCTCATCGA
Organism: Mycobacterium sp.; assembly: GCA_032159965.1. Classification (GTDB taxonomy): domain Bacteria; phylum Actinomycetota; class Actinomycetes; order Mycobacteriales; family Mycobacteriaceae; genus Mycobacterium. Next base: position 5,778 of record JAVHWG010000384.1, on the reverse strand, counting down.
CGCTCCTTGCAATTCGGTCATTTGACGGGCTGAGCGTATTGGCGCGGTTTCGGTTGCCGCAAGGCCGTGATGTCGACGCGATCCGACTGGCGCACCTCGATAGTCGCACCAACGCGTTCGACGCTGTCGACTGCGCCGCCCGGGATGTTGAGTGCAGCTGCCAAGGTCGGCGAATCACCAATGGCAGCAATGGAATACGGCGGGCTGAGGGTGTGGCCGTCAATGGAGAGTGCGCTGGGACCGCCGACCGCCGACGTGTCGACGCCTACCCGAACAGCTTCGGCGCCGGCGCTCACCTCGATCGCCTCCGCCCCAGCTGCCCGCAACTCGTTGATGACGTCGATCATGATCTCGGGCGACACGCCGCCGGCCACGTCGCCGATCGTGAGTATCACGCCGGGTCCCGTTGCCGCCACCGTGCCGACAAGTATGGACAGCGCGTTCAGTCGGCTCTGCACGTCGGCGATCGCCGCCTGGTCGTCTGTGCCGGACGCTTTCAGTGCGGCCAGTGTCCGCTGCAGGTCTGCGATCTGGTTGTTCAACGACGCCTCCCGCTGCCGCAGCGAATCCAGCAGCACGACGAGATCGGCAGGCCGGGCAGACTCCAGTGCGTCGCCGGATTCGGTGCGCCTCACCTGCGTGGCGATCGCTGCGCCCAACATCAGGCACAGCACGACGGCGAGCACGCCGAACACGGTCGGCCGCCGCAGCGCTTCGAACCTTGCCCGGGGGCGCACTTCACCGATCCGCCGCGGAGTGGACTCCGCGGAGAGTTCGTGCCGACCGTGTTCGATGCTCACCGCTACGCCCCGAAGAGCTTGCGCCGCAGCGCCGCAGCGTTGCCGAAGATGCGGATACCCAGAACGACGATGATCGCCGTCGACAACTGCGTCCCGACGCCGAGTTGATCCCCGAGGTAGACGATGAGAGCGGCGACCAGCACGTTGAAGACGAACGAGATCACGAACACCTTGGAGTCGAAGATGCGGTCGAGGTAGGCGCGCAGGCCGCCGAACACCGCGTCGAGAGCCGCGACGACGGCGATCGGAAGGTAGGGCTGCACCACCTCAGGCACGCTCGGGTGAAACACCAGGCCCAGCACGATGCCGACGACGAGTGCGGCGAGACCGATCATGCTTCCCTCATCATGGGCGTCCAATCGGGTTGGCGTACTTCACTTCACGTGGGCTACCCGCCGGCACTTTGAGCGACTGGCCGGTATCGTCGCTGGCCCCCACGCCATAGGTGGCCTCCAGCAGCCGCATCCGCTGGTAGCCGATGCTGCCCTCGAACGCATCCTGCAACGCATGTGGCGGCCCGATCGCCACGATCACGTAGGGGCTGCCGATCGGTTGATTGTCGACGAGGATGGCGCCACCCGCCTGACGGATCGTCACGTTGGGTCCGATCCGGATTCCGCCCACTGCCACGGCCTCGGCGCCGCCGGCCCACAACGAGTTGACCACCAGCTGCAGGTCGCGGTCCAACACCACCTGCCGGTTGCCCGGTATCCGGGCTTTCGACGCGTCGCTGAGGTCAGGTGAGACGGCAGGATCAGTCAGTTTCACGGTCAGGCCGGGTCCGGTCAGCGGCGAGACGGCACCCGGGAAACCGAGCTTGTCCAGTTCCTCGAGCAACCGCCTGCCTTCAGCGTCGCCACCTAGATGCGCGCGTCGCAGTCCGTCCACCTGTTCAGTTAGTTCGCCGCGCTGCGTTGCTAACTCGTGAGCGGCTGTCACCGACGTCCGCACCCTCGACACCAGTGCCTTCTGGGTGTCAGTGACGCCCGGCGCCGTCGAGCGGGCCTGGGCGACAGCCGCCGCGAAGACCGCCGCAACAAGAAAGGCGGCGGTGGCCTGCCACGCCCATGCCGACCACCGCAGTCGGGGTGCGCTGTGTTCCCCGGCCTTCTCGTCTTCCGCCTTTTTGGCGGCAGCGGCGGCGTAGCCGGGGTCGAGGTGGTCGGACAGCAGCGATCGCAGTAGCGACGGCACGGGGTTGAACTGCGGTTGGCCGGCCTCGTGCGAGGCCAGTCCGGCGTGAGGGTCGTAGCCGCCGAGTGCGGGGTCGGGGACGTCATCACGCATGAGGCACCTTCGGCATGCGCCGCAGCACGAGGACGAACTGCAGCATGTAGAGCACGAAGCTCCAGAGGTACAGCGCCATCCCCCAGATTGCGAAGCCCCAGCCGATCGCCAGCACAATGCGGCTCCACAACTCGTCGAACTGGCCCAGCAGGATCAGCGGAAACCCCGACATCAACCCGAATGTGGCGCCCTTGCCGATGTAGGTGACCGGCAGCGCGGTCAGCCCCCGGGTACGCAACACCGGCAACGTCGCCGCAAGCACAGCGTCTCGTCCGATCAGCACCGCGACGAACCACCACGGCACAAAACCGGCGAGCGCCAAGGCAATTGGGACCACCACCATGTAAATGCGGTCGACAGCGGGGTCCAGCAGTTCGCCCAGTCTCGACGACTGATCCATCAGTCGCGCGATCTTGCCGTCAGCCCAGTCGGAGGCGCCGGAGAACATCAGGATGCCGGTCGCCCAGCCGTCGGCGTGCTTGACAAGCAGAAGCCACAGGAACACCGGGATCAACGCCAGCCGCAGGACGCTGAGGATGTTCGGCACCGTCATCACGCGGTTGCGCTCGGTGCCCTCCGCTGCCTGCCGCCGGCCTTGCGGCTCCCCAGCCATGGGCGAACCCTATCGGAAAACCCCTGGCAGGCTCAGCGCTGACAGGGTGTCGTCGGCCAACGGATTGTCGTGAACCATGTAGGTCCACGTCGACGTCGGCCGGGCCAGCTTCGACAGGTCGAGGCCCTGTTCCTCCTCGAGCACATTCGCCGTCTCGAAGGTCTGCTGCGCGGCCTCGATCGCATCGGCGGCCAGGGAGGCGAATGCGTCGACAGCCATCCGGTGAAACTCGTCGAGCGGATTCTGCCTGCCCAACGCCCGAAGGTGGATGCTCTCCCGGATGTCCGCCAGGTACGCGAGATGGTCGGCCCAGCCGCGGTCAAGGTGGTACAGCATGATCTCGCGGCAGATGCGCTCCAGGTCGTCCTCGCTGAGCTGCTCGGCCAGCTCCTCGTAGCGATCCGGTGATTTCTCCTCGAGTTCCTCACGCGCAGTAGGCGTTCGAAGCAACGTGTCACGACGTTCGACGATGATCGCCCTCTGCTGTGCCGTCAGCTGGTTGTACCGCCACGTGTTCGCATGCACGTCGAGCAGCTTGCCCTCGGCGACGCGCTGCGCGTGACCCAGAAGCTCCGCGGCCTTCGGGCTGACCAGCCGGCCGTCGTCATCGGTCTCCAGGGGCAGTTTTCCACCCTCGAGATTGGCGACGACGACGTCGTCCTCGGCGCTGGAGAAGAACACCGACGAGCCTGGGTCCCCCTGGCGGCCCGCGCGGCCGCGCAACTGGTTGTCGAGTCGCTCGGTGTGGTGACGACCCGTTCCGATGACGTGAAGTCCGCCGAGCTCGGCGACATGATCGTGGTCGGCCTCGTCTGAGCCGCCCAGGCGGATGTCGGTACCACGTCCGGCCATCTGCGTCGACACCGTGATCGAGCCGAGGGTTCCCGCCTCGGCGATGATTGCCGCCTCCTCTGCATCGTTCTTGGCATTGAGGACGACGGCCGGGACGCCGGCTTTGACCAGACGTTCATGCAGCTCTTCGGATTCCGCTACGTCGCGGGTGCCGATCAGAATCGGCTGACGGATCTCGTGGATCTTCGCGACGTGCTCGATGATGGCGTCGATCTTGGCGGCGGCGGTGATGTACACGCGGTCGGCTTCGTCTTCGCGGATGTTCGGGGTGTTCGGCGGAATCGGGGACACGCCGAGCTTGTAGAACTGCCGCAGCTGCTCGCCCGCGGCAAGCGCGGTACCGGTCATGCCACACACGGTCGGGTACCGGTTGATCAAGGCCTGCACGGTGATCGTGTCCAGCACCTCGCCCGTTTCGGTGGTCTCGATGCCCTCTTTGGCTTCGACAGCGGCCTGCAGTCCGTCCGGCCACCGTTGCAGCTGCGCGATCCGTCCCCGTGAGGCGTTGATCAGGTGGACCGCGCTGTCGCGGACGATGTAGTGGACGTCGCGATGGAGGAGAACATGCGCATGCAGCGCGACGTTCACCTCAGTCAGCGTGGTGCCGACGTGTTCCTCCGAATACAGGTCGATGCCACCGAGTTTCGCCTCGACCTTCTGCGCGCCGGCCTCGGTGAGGTGCACGTTGCGATTATCGGTGTCGGTATCGAAGTCCTTGCCCGGCGTCAATTGGCCGACGAGCTTGATGATCTCCTGCTTCGGCGTTTCGCGATGGGTCGTGCCGGCGAGCACCAGGGGAACCAAAGCTTCGTCGACGAGTACAGAGTCGGCTTCGTCGATCAGCGCCACGTCGGGGTTCGGGGACACCAGATCGTCGACATCGGTGACCAGCTGGTCGCGCAGCACATCGAAACCGATTTCGTTGACCGACGCGTAGGTGATGTTGCACTGGTAGGCTTTTCGCCGTTCCTCGGCGGTCGAGTCGGAGGTGATCCAGCCGACCGAAAGGCCCATCGCCTCCACCATCGGACCCATCCATTCGGCGTCGCGACGGGCCAGATAGTCGTTGATCGTCACGACGTGCACGTTGCGCCCGGCGAGCGCGTAGCCGGCCGCAGCGATCGCACCGGAGAGCGTCTTGCCTTCGCCGGTGGCCATCTCGACCACGTCACCGTCCAGCATCCGCAGGGCCCCGAGGAGCTGCACGTCGAACGGACGCAGGCCGGAGCTCCGTTCGGCCGCCTCACGGGCGATCGCGAGGAACTGGGGAATGTCGTCGGCGTCGGCGAGGTCGTCCAGATCGAGGAGCTTTGCCGCCTTGCGCAACTGCTCGTCGTCGAGTTCGGCGGCCTTCTTGTCGAATTCAGAACTCGACTCGACCAACGACAGGGAACGGCCCTGGTCCCTCTCGGTGCTGGCGCCCAGCAGCTTCCAGAACCTGCTGCTCAGACGGCCCGACTTGGTGCTACTCGCTTTTGCCACAGCACAACGGTACGCGGCCCGATCTCAGCCAAGCACCGACCGTCGCGGGTATGCCACGCCCGGATCGGTGAGCACATTCACCACGGCGGGCAGTCCACATGTGAACGCACGCTCGAGGGCGGGACGCAGCTCCGCCGGGCTGCTCACCAGCTCTCCGTGGCCGCCCAGCGCGCGCACCACCTCGTCGTAGCGCGTGCCGGGCCGTAGCTCCGCGACGACCGAATACCCGTAGAGCATCTCCATCGGGTGCTTCTCCAGCGCCCAGATGCCATTGTTGCCGATCACCGACACCACCTGAACATCGTGACGTATCAAGGTGTCCCACTCCATTCCGGAGAACCCGAACGCGCCGTCGCCCTGCAGCAACACGACTTGGCGCTGCGGGCACGCCAATTTGGCGGCCAGCGCGTAACCGGGACCTGAGCCGAGGCATCCGAACGGCCCGCTGTCCAGCCACGCGCCAGGCACATAACTGTCGATCACACGTCCCGCGTACGAACCGAAGTCGCCGGCATCGATCACCACGATCGCGTCCCGGTCGAGCATTTTGGCCAGTTCGGCATACACCCGCATGGGATGCAGTGGTGTCCGGTCGTCGGTCAGCTCCGCCTGTTCGGCTGCCCGGGCGTCGGTCTCGATCGCCCGAAGTTCAGCGACCCACGCCTCGTGGTCAGGCGCGACCGCGTCGCCGAGCGTCGACATCACGGTGCTCAGATCGCCGTACAGCGCGGCCGCTACCGGACG
>JAVHWG010000378.1:0-3257 GCA_032159965.1 Mycobacterium sp. | reverse complement strand
CGCGAAAGGCCGGGTGCCGGACGCTCGACGGCGGGCACATGGCCGTCCACCAGGCTGCCACCGCCTTCGAACTGATCACCGGGATAGCCCCGGACGCCGACCGCATGTCGCGGCACTTCCGCCGACTCGCCGGGTGAAGCTGCGCCCATTTCGACAACTCAATCCGGCGAAAGCCATTTAGAAGCAAACTAGGAGGAACCCATGAGCGTCATCAGCAGCAATCCGCCGGACGGTGCGCCGGTACGGACACCGAAGAAGGCCGCGCTCGCCAGTTTCATGGGCAGCGCCGTCGAGTACTACGACTTCTTCGTGTTCGGCTTCGTTGCAGCCCTGATCTTCCCGAAGGTCTTCTTCGACTCGGGTAACGAAGCTGCGCAGTTGATGTCGTTCGCAACCCTCGGCGTTGCGTACATCGCGCGACCGGTCGGGGCGTTCGTGATCGGGCACTTCGGGGATCGGATCGGTCGCAGGAACGTGCTGATGTTCACGCTGGTTCTCATGGGCCTTTCGACCTTCGCCATCGGTTGCCTGCCGACCTACGCGATGATCGGTGGGCTCGCGCCCATCCTGTTGGTGGGCTGCCGTCTGCTGCAGGGCTTTTCGGCTGCAGGCGAGCAGGCGGGCGCCAGTTCGCTGACGCTCGAGCACTCACCCGATCACCAGCGCGCCTTCTTCACCTCCTGGACCCTGACCGGGACCCAGGGCGGGCTCATCCTGGCCTCGCTCGTCGTCATTCCCGTCGTGGCGCTGCCCGACGCCCAGCTGTACAGCTGGGGCTGGCGCGTGCCGTTCTGGCTCAGTGCCGTCGTGGTGATCGTGGCCTTCTTCATCCGGCGTCGACTCGACGAGACGCCCGAGTTCGCGGAGGCCAAGGCTGCGGGCACCATCGCCAAGATGCCCCTCATGCCGCTGCTGCGCAATCACTGGCGCGACGTTCTGCGAGTGATCTTCTGTGCCTTCATCGCCGCCGTGTCCACGGTGTTCGCGAACCTCGCGATTGCCTATGGCAAGAAGATGGGCCTAAACGCCGACGAGACGCTGTGGCTGGTCGTCGTGGCGAACATCGTGGCGCTGGGCACGCAGCCGATGTTCGGCAAGCTCGCCGACCGCATCGGCCGCAAGCCGGTCTTCATCTACGGCGCGCTGTCCTCGGCCGTGATGATGCCGTTCTACCTGCTGTCGATGAGCGGCGACAACGACGTGCTCATGTTCGTGCTGGCGGTGGCAACCTTCTCCTTCGGCTACGCAGCCGCCAACGCGGTGTGGCCGTCGTTCTACGGCGAGATGTTCTCCACCGAGGTGCGGTTCTCCGGACTGGCGATCGGCACCCAGTTGGGCTTCCTGGTCGCCGGTTTCGCGCCCGCAATCGTCACCGCGCTCGGTGGGATACGGGAGGGCGGCTGGGTCGTGATCAGCGTCTTCACTGCCGTGGTCTGTCTCATCGCCACGGCGGCCGCGCTGACGGCGCGCGAGACCAAGGACGTACCGACCGCGCTGCTGGGCCGCAAGGCACCGGACTCCGCGCGGGTGCTCGTCGACCACTGAGTCCAATGTCCATGACGCCCTGCGGGTTACAGCAAGCGGCCGATGCCGCGGGCTGCCACCTGCAGGGCGCCCATCAGTCGTTGGCGGTCACGCTTGAGCGACGGCACCACGACCGCGATCGCGGCGACGACCGCGTCGTCGGACTGCTGGACGACCGGTACCGCAAGCGAACATGCTCCGAGCGACATCTCTTCCACGGTCGTGGCCACGGCCTCGCGGCGAATCCGAGCCAGTTGACGGGCCAACACGGCCGGCTGGGTGATGGTATGGCGCGTCATCCGAGGCAGATTCGCAAGCACGCGATCGCGGACTTCCCGTGGCGCGTGGGCCAGGAGAATCTTGCCGACGCCGGTGCAGTGCATGGGCAGTCGACTGCCGACGGTGCTCACGATGGGTACCGAGGCCCTGCCCATCATTCGTTCCAGGTACAGCACCTCGTCGCCATCGCGCACCGCGAGGTGCACCGTGGCGAGCGTCGCCGCGTAGACGTCGTGCAGAAACGGTTCGGCCACCTGGCGCAATCTGCCCTGCACCGGCGCAAGAAGGCCAGCGCTCCAAATCAGTCGACCCACTTCGAATCGGCCGTCCGCTCGCCGCTGCAACGCCGAGCCCGCAACCAGTTCGGCAGTGAGCCGGTGTGTGGTGGCAACCGGGAGGGCAGCTCGGTCCGCGAGCTCGGAAAGGGTCAGGCTTCGATGGTTCTCGTCGAACGCGCCGAGGAGGCTCAGCAAGCGCGATGCAACGCTGGCGCCCGGCGTCGAGGTGTTACCCGCCAACTCGTCATCCTTTCCGCTCAGCGGAACTTTAGCCTTCACCAGCACTCGAGGAGTCACTAACGTGAAATCCATGACAGCGATGGTCGACACCAATCCCGACAGCGCCGCGGCGAGCCAGCATGCGATCAGCGCCGAGATTGCGGCGATCGAATCCGGTTACCAGCGTGCGGGTCTCGAGGAGACGCAGCCGCGCCTCGGCTACGCGCCCTACCGCAGCAGCTTGCTGCGTCATCCGACGAAGGATCTGCACCACGCCGACCCCGAGGGCGTCGAGTTGTGGACGCCGTGCTTCTCCGAGCGTGACGTGCACCCGCTCGAGGCCGACTTGACGATTCAGCACTCCGGCGAGCCGATCGGCGAACGGATGGTCGTGACGGGCCGCATAGTCGACGGTGGCGGCAGGCCGGTGCGACGCCAACTCGTCGAGATCTGGCAGGCCAACGCCGGTGGGCGTTACATCCACAAGCGCGATCAGCACCCGTCTGCAATCGATCCCAACTTCACCGGTGTGGGGCGCTGCCTCACCGACGACGACGGCAACTATCGGTTCACGACGATCAAGCCTGGGCCGTATCCGTGGAAGAACCATCGCAATGCGTGGCGACCCGCGCACATTCACTTCTCCCTGTTTGGAACCGAATTCACGCAGCGGATGGTCACCCAGATGTACTTCCCCGGTGATCCGTTGTTCGCCCTCGACCCGATATACCAGTCGATCACCGACCAGAAGGCCCGTGATCGCCTGGTCGCCACCTACGACCACGACGTCACCACCCACGAGTGGGCCACCGGGTACCGATGGGACATCGTGCTCACCGGGGCCACCCGCACACCGGCCGAAGACACCGACACCGGAAGCGACCATTGATGAGCACGCTGCTGACCGCCACGCCCGGGCAGACCGTCGGTCCGTTCTTCGGCTACGCGCTGCCGTTC
>JAVHWG010000375.1:0-2894 GCA_032159965.1 Mycobacterium sp. | reverse complement strand
GCAGCACCCAGGGTGCGCAGGCGGGCCTGGTCCACTTTGGACTTGTCGGCGACTTCCATACGCAGCCGCGTGATACACGCATCGACGTTCACAAGGTTGTCCCGACCGCCGAACGCCGCGATGAGTTGCTCTGCCTGGTGGTCAGTTTGGGCAGGCGCCGCGGCGGGGCGGGCTTGAGTCGCGAGCGCGGTCCCGGCGGCCACGGCAGTGGCAGTGGCAGAGTCCGTGCCGACGCCGAGGTTGGCCTCCTCCTCGGCCTCGAGCTCGTCCTCGGGTTCACGTCCGGGAGTTCGCATGTTCCACTTCGTGATCGCGAACCGGAACATGAAGTAGTAGACGGCGAAGAAGACGACACCCATGCCGATCAGGAAGGGGATGTTCTTCGCGGCGGGCGCGGTGTCGTAGAGGAGGAGATCGATCAATCCAGCGGAGAAGGAGAATCCCAGGTGAATGTCGAGCAGATGTGCGATGGCGAGCGACAGGCCGGTCAGTACCGCGTGGATGACGTATAGCGGGAACGCGACGAACATGAACGCGAACTCGAGTGGCTCCGTCACTCCGGTGAGGAATGCGGTGAGCCCCGCTGCCGAAAGGATGCCGACCGCGACTTTCCGCTGACGCTTGTTGGCCACATGGATCATCGCCAACGCGGCCGCGGGCAGGCCGAACATCAGAATCGGGAAGAAGCCCGAAGTGAAAGCACCGCCGGTCGGATCCCCTGCGGTGAACCGTGGGATGTCACCGTGCACGACCTTGCCGTCGGGATCGGTATAGCTGCCGTAGATGAACCACACATACGAGTTCACGATGTGGTGCAGGCCGACCGGAATCAGCATGCGGTTGGTGAACCCGTACACGAAGGCGCCCAGTGCCCCCGAGCCGCCGATGAACGCCCCGAGGCCATTCAGCCCGCTGTTGAAGATCGGATAGAAGTAGCTCATCGCGAACGCAGTGACCAGGCTGGTCACCGACACAATGATCGGCACGAAGCGACGGCCGCCGAAGAATCCGAGATACGTCGGCAGCTGAATCGTGTGGTAGCGATCGAACAGCACCGCGGTGATCAGACCGATCACGATCCCGCCAAAGACGCTGTAGTCGATCAGCGCTTGAGCGCCCTTCGAGTCGAGCACGCCGGCAAGGACGATCGGCGACATCGCCTTGAATACCGCTTGCATCACCAGATAGCCGACGACGGCTGCGAGCGCGGTCGATCCGTCCGCCTTCTTGGCGAACCCGATCGCGACACCGACCGCGAACAGTAGTCCGAGATTCTTGAACAGCGAATCGCCGGCTGCGCTCATCGCCTGGAAGAACGGCCCGATGACCGGGGTCGTGATCTTGCCGAGGAGGTCCGGCTGCCCCAGGCGCAGCAGGATGCCCGCCGCAGGCAGCACCGCGATCGGCAGCATGAGGCTCTTCCCGAGCCGTTGCAGCTGCGCGAAGCCGGGTATGCGCAGCCCCGACTTTCTCGCTGCCCCTCCAGGTTTCGTGGTGACGTTCATCTCCCGGACCTTCCTCTGGTGCAGACGGCAGCGCTGCCAGGTTGAGCGGAAGCTTAGACCAGACAGGGGCGAGCGAAGCGACGGGAGAAAAGACAGGGGCGACTCCTTATTCTTTGAGAACCGAAGGCGCCACCGTGGACAAAGGGGACGATGTGAGCATGACGCGGGTGCTCGCTCCGATTGCGGGGCGCGCGGTTCCTCTTGGCGATGTCCCTGACCCCGTGTTCTCCCAGGGGATGGTCGGGTACGGCGCGGCGATCGACCCCCCGCGTGGCATCGTCGACGCGGCCGCGCCGGTGAGCGGCAAGATCCTCAAGCTGCTCCCGCACGCCTACATTGTCATGACCGCGGAGAACGTCGGCGTGCTCGTCCACCTCGGTTTGGACACCGTCCGGCTGACCGGTGACGGGTTCAGCGCCCGCGTCGCCGAGGGCGCCTCGGTGACGGCGGGCCAGACCGTGATCACCTACGACGTGCCCTCGGTCGTGGCCGCGGGGTTCAATCCTGTTGTGGCCGTGGTGGTCATGGACGAAAGGGAGCCGAGCAACATCACGCTCGCCGAGGCGGCTGCCACGGGTGGAGATGTCGCGAGCGGTGACATCCTGTTCACCGCCAACAGATAGGTCAGTGCCGACCATGGAGGTCGTGATTCTGCAGGACTCGAAGGCCATCGCCTGCCTCGCAGCGGATGCAATCGTCTCCCTGCTCGCTCGCAAGCCGACCGGAGCGCTCGGACTGGCCACCGGATCGTCGCCGTTGGCGATCTACGACGAACTGGCGTCACGCTGCAGCGAGGGATCGGTCACCTTTCGGCATGCGCGGGGTTTCACCCTTGACGAGTACGTCGGCCTGGCCGCCGATCATCCGCAGCGGTATCGAAACGTCATCAACGAGGTGTTCGTGTCCAGGGTGGATTTCGCTCCCGGAGCGGTATGGGGCCCGGACGGACTGGCCCGCGATATTCCGGCGATGTGCGCAGCGTACGAGGACGCCATCGCCCAGGCTGGCGGTGTGGACCTGCAGATCCTCGGGATCGGCACCGATGGGCACATCGGATTCAACGAACCGGGCTCGTCGCTGGCCTCGCGAACGCGTATCAAGACGCTCACCCTCCAGACGCGCCGAGACAACGCCCGCTTTTTCGGCGACGACGTCGACCTCGTCCCCACGCACTGTTTGACACAGGGTCTGGCCACCATCATGGCCGCCAGGCACATCGTGGTCGTCGCGACTGGTAGCGAGAAGGCCGAAGCGGTGCACCAGTTCGTCGAGGGGCCCGTCAGCGCGATGTGGCCGGCGAGCATCCTGCAGCACCACCCGCATGTGACCGTGCTGCTGGATGATGCTGCGGCCCAAGGGCTTCAACTCGCTGAGTACTACCGCGAAACC
>JAVHWG010000341.1:0-3076 GCA_032159965.1 Mycobacterium sp. | reverse complement strand
GTCGTCGTCACCGTGGTACTTGCCCGAAATTTCGGTTGCCGGTTGCAACGACGTCTCCGACGCCATCGTTTGGCTCGCCTCCGATCTCGCCCGCACCGTAACGGGCGCTCAGATCCCGCTGACATGGGTGCCACCAAGGTGTGATCCGGAATCAGGTAGACGATTACTCAGGTTGTGGTAGCGTCACATTACGGCGTACGAGTAATTGTCGTCACAGTCGCGTCCGACCGTTGGCGATGGCGGGCCCGCAAAATTGCAGCGAGGTATTCATGCAGCTAAGCCCACGATTCGACGCGCGAATCGCGCCGTTGACGCTGTCGGTGAAGGACATACCCGAGCCGCAGACCGTGTTCCACGACAAGTCGGCGAACGTCCGCGCGGAACGCATCCACGGGGTTGTGCACCTCTACGGATTCGACGACATCACAGCGAGGACTTGGATTTCGGCCGGGAATGTCGACCCCACTGCGTTCGTCGACCCAATGGTGTCGATTTCAGTCGCGCCGGGCGGCGAGCTCGTGTACGACAATGTCGCCGTCCGGACGGTCACCCACTTCCCAACCACGTTCACGCCGAAGGTGATTGCGGCGGTATAGCTACCCATAGAACCGAGAAGGGCTGAGGCAATGGACGGCATCTGTGCCGGGTTGAACGTGCTCGAACTGGGCTCCGGCAGCGCGGCAGCGTCGATCGCGGGTGTCGTGCTCGCCGACGCGGGCGCCCGGGTGATCAAGATGGAGCCGCCAGACGGTGACCGTCTGCGGACCGAGAATCCCAGCGGCTTCCTGGTGTGGAACCGGGGCAAGGACAGTGTGGTCGCAGACCTGCGCACGGCCGAGGGCCAGGATCGGTTGCGCGAACTGGCGCTCACCGCCGATGTCGTGATCGAGGGCTTCGCGCCGGGAAATACTGACGGGTGGGGCATCGGAGCCGACGCGCTGAGAGCGCTCAATCCAGCGTTGATTCACTGTTCCATAACGGGATTCGGCAAGACAGGCCCGTATGCGGGGCTGAAGGCATACGACTCACTGGTGGCGGCGAAGGTCGGACTGTGGGCACGCGGCGGCTTCGGCCATCGCGACGGGCCCATCATGTTTCCCGTGCCGTGGGCAAGTTTTGGCGCCGGAATGCAGTCCGTTGCAGGCATTCTCGGTGCTCTCCTCGTGCGAGAGAAGACCGGCCGTGGGCAGGCGCTCGATGCCACCCTGGTAGCCGGACTGGATCCGATCGACTACTTCGTTTCTACGATCGTGCAGCTGATGGCCAAGAAGGGCGAGTCCACCAGTGGCGACGCTCGATCGCTGACCGGAGCCAGTCGCTTCGGCGTGCTGTTGGCCACGCGTGACGGACGCTTCATACAGACCTCGACGATGCTGCCGCACCAAGGCAAGGCGCTGTGCGAGGTCGCGGGCATCGGCGACGTCGTCGAACGGGATGCCCGCTTCCGGGGACTCCCGACATTCGCCACCGCAGAGGACGCCCAGGAGTGGGAAGACATGCTGCTGGAAGCGTTCCGGGCCAAGGACTGCGACCATTGGCTCCCGCTGCTCGAAGCCAGTCCCGACGTGGCGTTCGAGGTCGCGGCCACCAGCGAGGAGGGACTCGACCACCCGCAGATCATCCATAACGGCGACGTGATCGTCGTCGAGGACCCCAAGCTCGGCGCAGTCCGCGAGATCGGCCCGGTCGGTCACTTCGAGAAGACGCCCATCGTCGTCGAGCGATCGGCACCCGAACTCGGTTCCAACGAGGGCGATTTCGCCCCACATGACTTCCCGAAGGGCGGGGGAGAAGCGCCTGCCCACCCGTTCGCAGGCATCACCGTGGTCGAATTCGGCTACTTCTACGCTATGCCGTACGCGACGGCGATGCTCGCCGCATTGGGTGCTCGCGTCATCAAGATCGAGGACAAGTCCGGTGACCCGCACCGCAACTCCTTCGGTCCTGAGGTAGCGAGCACCAAGACCACCGCGGGCAAGGAAAGCATCTCCCTCGACCTGCGCACCCCCGAGGGTAAGGCCATTGCCCAACAGATCGTGGCGAAGGCCGACGCGTTTCTGACCGGCTTCCGCACCGGCGTCGCCGAGCGGATGGGCCTGGGCTACGACGAGTTGAAGGAACTCAATCCGCGGCTGCTGTACGTCCACGCAGCGGGATACGGCACCGACGGGCCGTATGCCCATCGCGCGCTCTACGCCCAGGCCGCCCAGGCGGTCGCGGGTTGCTTCGGCCGGCAGGTCGGCTACTGGAGTGATCCAGCTCAAAGTGAGGGCTTCAGCGTCATGGAACTTCAGGCCGTGGTATTGCCGCGACTCAACCCCTTGGTCGACGGAGACAGCAACGCCGCGCTCGCCCTCCTCGCTGCCCTGTCGCTCGGCCTGTACCACCAACAACGGACCGGCCAGGGTCAGTTCCTGGGCACGTCGATGATCGGCGGGAACGCTTGGGCTTACTCGGATGACTTCTGTAGCTACGCCGGCAAGCCGCCAACCGCGTTGTGCGACAGCGAATACTTCGGCACCAGTGCGCTCGACCGCGTGTACGAAGCCGCCGAGGGCAGCTGGGTCAGCATCGCAGTGAAGACCGACAAGGAGTTCGCGGCGATGCTGCGTGCAATGGGTCTCACCGATCTCGGAACCGGCGACGACGACGAAATGGTGGCACAGCTCGGTGCCCGTTTCACGGAAAGGCCAGCGGCCGAATGGGAATCCGTTCTCACCACGGCTGGTGTCGGTTGCGTGAACGTGAACCTGCTCGGACAGCCGGTCTTTACGTCATTCGATCCCGTTCTGCGCGAGACGGGATTGACGGTGACCGTCGAGCATCCGCTGTACGGCGAGATCGTCCGGGCAGCACCGCCAATCACGTTCTCGGAGACGCCCGGTCGTGTGGCGCCACCCTGCGTCCGTGGTGGGCAGTACGTCGAAATCCTTCACGGTGCGGGGTACAGCGAGGCCGACATCGCCAAGTTCGAGGAACTGGGCGTCGTCACTCCGCCGGGGTAGTTGAGCTAGGTCATGACCCGGACCTCATCTAGGAGACGCGCGTGGCGACATTCGCCGGCCGCGGGGACTTC
>JAVHWG010000340.1:0-3499 GCA_032159965.1 Mycobacterium sp. | reverse complement strand
CGGAGGTGTTGGGCGGCGCGATGTGCTGGTCGTCACCGGAGACCGCGCCGGCGAGGATCGGCTGCGTCTGACCGCCGTAGTCGTAGTCGACGACGTCCGCGACCACCACGGTGACGTTGTCCGGGCCACCGCCGCGCAGCGCCAATTCGATGAGGCGGTCGGCACTTTCGGCCACATCTGGTATCTGGAGCGCCTCGAGGATCGTCTCTTGGCTGACGGGGTCGGACAGGCCGTCGGAGCACAGCAGGTAGCGATCGCCGGCACGGGCCTCCCGCATGATCAGGGTCGGCTCGACCTCGTGGCCCGTCAAAGCGCGCATGATCAGCGAGCGCTGAGGGTGGCTGTGTGCCTCCTCGGCTGTGATGCGTCCCTCGTCGACGAGTGTCTGCACGAAGGTGTCGTCCTTGGTGATCTGCGCGAGTTCGCCCTCCCGAAGCATGTAGCCGCGTGAGTCGCCGATGTGTACCAGGCCAAGCTTGTTGCCCGCGAACAGGATTGCCGTGAGAGTGGTGCCCATCCCATCGAGCTCGGGATCGTGATCGACATGGGCCGCAATCGCGGCGTTGCCCTCACGAACCGCCTCGTCCAGCTTCGCGAGCAGATCGCCGCCGGGCTCGTCGTCGTCAAGGTGGGCCAGTGCGGCAATGACGAGTTGCGACGCCACCTCGCCTGCGGCGTGCCCGCCCATTCCGTCGGCCAGCGCTAGCAACCGCGCTCCGGCATAGACCGAATCCTCGTTGTTCGCGCGCACCAGTCCGCGGTCACTGCGCGCGGCGTAGCGGAGTACAAGTGTCACGGGCGCAACTCGATTACCGTTTTGCCGATTCGAACCGGCGTGCCGATCGGAACCCGTACCGCCGTCGTCACCTTGTCCCTATCGAGATATGTACCGTTGGTCGATCCTAGGTCTTCGACGTACCAATCGGGACCATGCTGCGCCAGGCGTGCGTGGCGAGTTGAGGCGTAGTCGTCGGTCAGGACCAGGGTCGAGTCGTCGGCGCGGCCGATGAGCACCGGTTGACTGCCCAATGTGATGCGGGTGCCCGCCAGTGCGCCGTCGGTGACGACGAGGTGGCTGGCCGTGTGGCGACGCTGCCGGCTGTCAGGTCGCAACGACCCGCGCAGGGCCAGACCCCGACGCACCATCACAGAGCCGGTCGGCGCGTAGATATCGGTGCGCAATATCCGCAGCACCGACCAGATGAACAGCCACAGCAACAGCAGGAAGCCGGCGCGCGACAGTTGCAGCACCAACCCCTGCATCTGGCGCCCCTCCCTGCTCGTCGTGCTGCGATTGGCGACGCTGAAGCGACTGCCTGTCGGCAACGTCACGATACTTGGGCGCATGTCGACGCGGGGGAGAAGGCGACTGCTCGCGCGGCGTCAGTGCATGCGAACAACAATCTCCGAATGTCCAAGACGGATGACGTCGCCGTCGGCCAGTTGCCACTCCTGCACAGGCGCATTGTTCACCGTCGTGCCGTTCGTGGAATTGAGGTCAGACAGCAATGCATTCTGGCCGTCCCAACGGATCTCGAGGTGACGGCGGGACACTCCCGTGTCGGGCAGCCGGAACTGTGCGTCCTGGCCACGGCCGACCACGTTGGCACCCTCCCGTAGCTGATAGGTACGCCCGCTGCCGTCGTCGAGTTGAAGCGTGACGCTGGTAGCGCCGTAGCCGCCGCCACCGGGGTAGGCGCCGCCCTGGTCGTAGCCGTAGTCGTTGGCTCCTGCAGGGGCGTAGCCGCCCTGGTCGTAACCGCCCTGCTCGTAGCCGCCCTGGTCGTAGCCACCGTATTCCTGCTGGCCGTAACCCTGTGCGGGGTAGCCGCCACCAGGCTGGTCATACCCACCCTGTTGCTCGTAGCCACCCTGTTGCTCGTAGTCGCCGTAACCGGGACGGCCGTAGCCGGTGGGACCTTCATGCCGTCCGGGCGGCGGGCCGGCGGGACGTCCGTAATCGCCGTAGTCGTTTCCGTAGCCGGGCTGGCCGTAGCCGCCGCCCGGAGGCGGGCCGGGAGGTGGTTGACGGTTGGGCGGCTGGTCGTACCCCGGGGGCGGCCCAGGCGGCGGACCACCGGCCGGGCCCGGCGGAGGACCACCGAAACCTCCGCCCGCTGGTGGACGCTGCTCGTACTGCGGTGGCGGCCCCTGGTCCGGATAGCCGCCGCGCGGTCCGTAGCCCTGATCAGCGGGAGGCGGCGGGTAGCCGCCCTGGTCGGGGTATCCGCCGGGCGGTGGACCAGCAGGCGGTGGACCGGCGGGTGGGCGACCGTCTTCGGGACGGCCGTAGCGGTCGTCGTAGTACTCGTCACCGGGCCGACCCTGTCCCTGGCCGCGGTAGCTCGGGTTGTCCGTCATCGGTGCTACTCCCTGTTCTGCGTTGAGTGCGTCATGTAGGTGTGGCTGGGCGGGCGTGGCGTCGGGGTTGACCGCAGCGCGGGCGCGAAACTGACCTGTGTGCAGTTTCGGCGACTGCTCGAATCGGACAACCACATCACCATACGTTTGCCATCCCTGCTCCTGGATGTACCCCTCTAAGTGCTTGGCGAAAGTATCCGCTGTTAGGAAGGGTTCGGCTACCGCCTTGGCGAAGTCGCCTTCACTTAGCGTGACGAAATACTCGTTCGGCACGAGTAGATGACCGCCGTCGAGCTCCCGGACACCGTCGCCGGCCTCCCGCTGCAGCGCAGCCTCCATCTCCTGAGGCACGATCGCGCCACCGAAGACCCGGGCGAATGCATCGCCGACGGTGGCCTCGAGCTTGCGCTCGATGCGCTGCACGAAGCCCATGTCGCCGCCCCTCGCCCTCTGGTGGGCCTCCCGGTCCTGAGCAGTCCGCGTGTGAACCCACTGAATAGCTTTCTTTGCATGTTATCGGTCCAGGTATCCGCAGCGGGACCGGAAGTACTCCGAGAGCCGGAACAGCGCACGTCAGCGGGCCTTTCCGGCACGGCCTGACGCCGAAGCGCTAGTTGGGGACGGCAGGGGGCTCCGTGATAGCCTCGTTCGGTCTTTGGGCGAGTGGCGGAATGGCAGACGCGCTGGCTTCAGGTGCCAGTGTCCTTCGGGACGTGGGGGTTCAAGTCCCCCTTCGCCCACAGTTAGCAGTTCTCCGAACGGCGACGACAAAGGTCACGAACCAACTGGTTCGTGACCTTTTGTTTGGGTGGGAGCTGGGCAGTAGGTACGACTCCACGCCTCGCAGGGGACCTCGCAAATCCCCTTGCTTATCGAAAGCGCACCTGATCCACCGGATCGGGCGGGCCATCAAAGGAGTTGTGCGTGCGTGTCGATGAAGCTCGTCACCCAAGTCGCGCGCGGCGGGTTTTCGACATCGTCACCTTGGCGTACGAAATCCGCGAACTCTTGTCCCTTTCAGGATAAGGCGCGACTGGCGGCTTGCGGCAAGGCCCGGGTGGTGCTGCATGCTTGCGCGTCTCAGCTGTTTCGTCCGAAGGATTCGAGGTGTCCAAATCGCTTGACGAGGGTCCGTTCT
>JAVHWG010000333.1:0-3282 GCA_032159965.1 Mycobacterium sp. | reverse complement strand
CAGGGCTCGGCTGTTGGGTGGACGGGACGTCGTCGATCGTTATCGAATGAATCGATCAGCGGTAGCCGCCTACATGGGCCGCGTCGAGCAGGCTCGCGAGGATGCTGCCAAGTCGCTGGCCGTGTGGCATCGCAAAGAGGCCCCGTTGATAGTGGCGTGGCAGACGATGCACCTGGGTTTCCTCGAAGTGTCTCTCGGCAATTACGGCGCGGCGGTAACCACGCTGGAGCCGCTGCTGGCGTTGCCGATGTTGGGACCACCCGAAGCGACCGAGCTGCCTGGCGCGTCGTTCTTCCCCGATCTCATCGAAGGGCTGATTGCGCTCGGCCGCCTCGCCGACGCAGCGCCGTTGATCGACCGGCTGGAGCGCAACGGCCGGCGGCTCGACCGGCCGTGGATGCTGGCCGTGGGCGCACGCGGTAGGGCCATGCTCCTCGCCGCACGCGGTGACCTCGATGCGGCCAGCGCCGCGGCACAGGACGCCATGGTCGCCCACGACCGTCTCCCGATGCCGTTCGAGCGGGCCCGCACCCAGCTGCTCGTTGGCCAGCTGCACCGGCGTACACGCCAAAACAAGCTCGCTGCAACGATATTGGGTAATTCGTTGACGGCCTTCGAGCAGCTCGGCACGCCGCTGTGGGCCGAGCGCACCCGCGCCGAACTGGCCCGGGTCCACGTCGGACCCGGCCAAAGCGGGCTTACATCGACGGAACAGCGGGTCGCCGAACTCGCTGCCTCGGGTATGACCAACCGCGATGTCGCTGCCGCGATGTTCATCAGCCCGAAGACCGTCGAGGCCAACCTGTCCCGCATATATCACAAGCTCGGCATTCGCTCTCGCGCCGAGCTCGGGCAGCGCATGGGACAGCCCGGCGGATAGGGAAACACCCGATGACTCTTGTTCTACCCACCCCTAGCGTCGAGGCATGAACGACACCGCTTACGTGGCCTTGGTCGAGACTTCACGAGAAGAACTGAGGGACCGCATCGCGCTGGCTCGCGACCGGTTCGATGAACTGATCCGCACTGCCGATCCGCAGGCGCGCCCGCCCGGTTCGGACTGGACAGTACAACAGGTCGTCGCCCACGTGCTGTCGGTCGCGCACCGGTACCGGCAGGTGGCGCGCGGGCTCGACTTCCACCGCGCCGTGAATCCAGCCGAAGTGCAGGCGATCAACCAGGCCGAGCTCGAAGCCGTGCTGGCACCGCTGCCCGAGCTCGCCGAGCGGCTGCGGGAAGCCGAAGCCGAGCTGGACGATCTGTTCGACAGGACCTCCAACGACCGACCCGAGATCCTGTTTCACTTCGGCATCATGGTGTCGGGCTACACCGGACAGACGAATTGGCTGAGCGAGCTGCTCGCGCACGGCCAGGACGTAGCCCGCGCGATGAAGGTCAGTTGGGAGCTTCCCGAACGCGACATGCTGTTGGTGTTGCGGGGGATGATGCAGGTCGGTCCCGCGTTCCTAAAAGCCGACGTCCCAAGCGACGTCAGCCTTTGCGTCGCACTCGAGGTTCCCGGGGCGCGCCCCTACATCCAGCACGTCCATGACGGTATTGCGGAGTTCCGCGAGCGTCGGCCCCAGGACCGTCCGGACGCGGTGCTGCGGGTGCCCGCGTCGACGCTGGCACTGATGCTCTACCAGCGCATGGGACCGGTCGCCGCCGCGCGTCACGGTCTGCGCGTCGTCGGAGGACGGCGGCCGTGGAAAGCCGCCAAGCTCCAGTCCTATTTCGAAACGGTTTGAGCAACGAGGGTGTTGCGTAGGGAATCACCCGATTCCCTACGGACGGGATCCTCCTAGCGTCGAAGGCACGAGACGCCAGCCCACCGTAGGGAGACAGATGATGACCGATGCCAGAGGTTCCCAATCCCGAGATCACGCCGTCGTACTCGGCGCGAGCATGGCCGGGTTGCTCGCCGCTCGAGTCCTCGCCGAGTTCTTTGCAAAGGTCACCATCGTGGAACGCGATGTGCTGCCAGATGATTCGTCGAACAGGAAGGGCGTACCGCAGGGGCGGCAGGTTCATGCCCTGATGCGGCGCGGCTCGCAGATCCTCGGCGAGCTCTTTCCCGGTGTGCTCGACGAACTCGTCGCCGGCGGCGTTCCCGTCTGGGACGACGGGGACCTGTCCAAGATTCACCTCGTATTCGGCGGGTACGAGGTGTGCCGGTCAGGTCAGCTCAGAGACCCGGAGGCGACGACGGTGTACAGCGCGAGCAGGCCATTCCTCGAATATCACGTGCGTCGCCGGGTGCGCGCGCTCGCGAACGTCACGTTCCTGGACGGGCGCGAGGTCATCGCGCTCACGACGACGCCCCAGCGAAGTCGAGTCACCGGCGTGCGAGTTCAGCGTCGCGGCACTGACGTCGAGGAGGTGTTGGACGCCGATCTCATCGTCGACGCGACCGGACGTGGCTCCCGCACTCCGGCCCTGCTGCAGGGAATCGGCTATGACCGACCGGTCGAGGACGAGCTCGTGGTGCGGCTCGCCTACGGCAGTCAGCAGTTGAGGATTCCGTCGGGCATGGTGCCGGAGAAGGTGATGCTCATCGGTGTCGAGCCGGGCCGGTCGTCGGCAATGGCGTTGTTCGGCTACGAGAACGACACGTGGCTGCTCACGACGGCCGGTTTGATGGGTTGCGAAGCGCCGACTGATTTCCCGGGCATGGTCTCATTCATCGAGCCCTTCACACCGGACCACGTGGTGGCTGCCTTGCGCGCGGCGGAGCCGGTCGGCGAGACGGTGCAGTACCGGGTGCCTTCCAGTCGCTGGCGCCGCTACGACAAGATGGGGCGCTTTCCCGACGGGCTGTTGGTGACCGGCGATGCAATCTGCAGTTTCAACCCGATCTACGGGCAGGGCATGACCGTCGCCGCGTTGGACGCCCTGGCGTTGCGCGAAAGCCTCCGCCGCGGCGACCGCGACCTCGCCGCACGGTACTTCCGCGCATCCGCCAAGGAGATCGCGGTGGCCTGGCAGATGGCAGTCGGCTCCGATCTAGCGTTGCCCGAGGTGGTGGGTAAACGGTCGCCGTCAGTGCGCGTGACAAACTGGTACACCCGGCTCGTCCAGGCTGCCGCGGAAACGGATCCCGTTGTCGCCGAGTCGTTCTTGCGCGTCATGCACCTCGTCGATCGACCCACTCGTCTGCTCCATCCATCGGTCGTCGCCCGCGTTCTCGCCCAACGCACTCAGCGCGACCGGCAACGCCAACCCGAACTCGTCGGAGCGTGATGAGCACCGAGATGGCCAGACGTGTCGACCTGCCCGACGCGC
>JAVHWG010000332.1:0-20319 GCA_032159965.1 Mycobacterium sp. | reverse complement strand
CTCGGCGTGCTCGGATGACGCCAGTCGGACCGCGAAAGAACCCGGCGAATCACCGGTGCCCTCGATGGTGCGGCCGGGACCGACGCCGGGCAGTCGGCTGGCGACGGCGCTCACAGCGCTCGCGATGACCGGTGCACACCGATGCGACTTCCTCAGCGCGACAACCTGATCGCCATCTGTGCTCAACAGCGTCGGCTGCGCGCCGCGGAAGCCGAACACCGTCTGATTGGGATCACCTGCGACGATCGTGACGACCGTCCCGCCGGCGATGGCCGCCACCAGTTGCGCTGCCTGTGGGTCGAGGTGTTGACCGTCGTCGACGAGCAGGATTCGGACGCGGTCACGCTCTGCGCCCAGAAGACCCCGGTCGGTGGCGAACGCGTCGAGCGCCGCTCCGATCAGCTCGGCCGCACCGAGTGCGGGCACCGTGGCCTGCGGCGCTGCCCGGCCCGCCGCGGCACGCAGCAGCATCACCTGCTCGTACTGTTGCGCAAACTGCCCCGCCGCCACCCATTCGGGGCGCCCCCGCAAGCGGCCGATGCGTTGCAGCTGCAGGCCGTCGACGCCGCGTTCTGCGCAGCGCGCCAACAGGTCCCGCAGCTGTGTGGCGAACCCGGCGGTGGTCAGCGCCGGACGCAGCAGCTCCGGCCACGCAACCGCGGAACGCTGGCCGTCGGCGAGGTCACCGGCGAGGAGTTCGCGGATGATGCCGTCCTGCTCGGTGCCGGTGACCAGGCGCGGAGGCGGATCGCCTGCGCGTTGTGCCGCCAGCCGCAGCACCGCGAAAGCGTACGAGTGCACCGTGCGGACAAGCGGCTCGCGGATGACCGGCCCCCTACCGTGCGACGTGAGTCTGCGCGCGAGGGCACGGCGCGTCCGGATCGCCGTCTGCGACGTCGGGCACAGCAGCAGAACGGATTCCGGCTTAGCTCCGGCGACGATGCGGGCGGCGGCGGCGTCGACGAGCAGGCTGGTCTTCCCGGTGCCGGGGCCGCCGACCATGCGGACCCAGCCGCGCGTGGCGGGGTCGGTGATTGCGTGCGGCGAGGCCATGTCGGCATGACACCACGAGGGTCCGACAGAATTGGCTCCATGACCGCCGAGCTGAACGTTTACTCCTATGGACCCGACGGACCGATCCAGGTCCTCGCGGTGCACGGCCTCACCGGACACGGCAAGCGCTGGCAGACCCTGGCCAACCGGTATCTCTCCGATGTCACGATCGCCGCGCCGGACCTGATCGGCCACGGCCGGTCGTCGTGGGATGCGCCGTGGACGATCGACGCGAACGTCGAAGCGTTGGCGGCGCTCGTCGACTCCGGCGGCGGTGCGCCCGTGGTCGTCGTCGGACACTCGTTCGGAGGCGCGATCGCGCTGAACCTGGCGACGGCGCGTCCGGACCTGATCGACGGTTTGGTGCTCCTCGACCCGGCGATCGGGCTGCCTGGCGACAGGATGCGCGAGATCGCCGACGAGATGCTCTCGTCGCCTGACTACGCCGACCGCGGCGAGGCCCGCGCGGAGAAGCTCTCGGGTTCGTGGGCCGAGGTCGGCGAGGACGAACTCGAGGCCGAGCTCGACGAGCATCTGATCCCGTGGCCCGGCGGCCGGATGGGCTGGCGGATCAGCCTTCCCGCGATGATCTCCTACTGGAGCGAGCTGACGCGTCCGATTGTGCTGCCGCGCAGTGGAACACCGACCACGCTGCTGCGTGCCGCGCGGACAAACCCCCCGTATGTGCCCGCGAACCTGGTGGAGGGTCTGCGCACCACGCTGGGCCCCGACTTCACGTTCATGGACGTCGACTGCGATCACATGGTTCCGCTGGCGAAACCCGAGGAGACCGCCGCTGCGGTGCGCGACCGACTATGACCGCGATCACCGACGACGACGTCGAGCTGGTCCGCGCGCTGGTGATGGCCATCCCGTCGGGCAAGGTCGCGACATACGGCGACATCGCCTCGGCTGCAGAGCTTTCCAGCCCTCGTATCGTCGCCTGGATCATGAGGACCGATTCCGCGGACCTGCCGTGGCACCGTGTCGTCCGGTCCAACGGAAGGCCGGCACCGCACCTGTCCACGCGTCAACTCGAGCTGCTGCGGGCAGAGGGCGTGCTGTCCGTCGACGGCAGGATTTCGCTACGCGAGGTTCGCCACGAGTTCTGAGACCTTGTCGGATTGCGCGAGAAAGCGCGACGCGAGGACGTCGACGACCGCCGGGTGCACCCCGAGGGGGGCACTGACTCCCGTCGCGCCGCATTCGCGCAGCCGATCGTGAAACAATCCGGGCGCCAGTAGATACGACGCGATGAATACGCGGCGCCGGCCGGCCGCGCGCATCGCGGCCACCACCTCGCCTACCCGCGGTGCGCCCGTGGCCACGAAGCCGACATGCACCTCGCCGACGCGGTCAGCCAATAACTCAGCCGCGCAGAACACCTCATCCCGCGCGCGCGCGTCCGACGAACCCGCGGCCGCCATCACGACGACATCACTTGGGCGCCAGCCGACTTCGCGCAGCCGGTCCATCATCGCCGTTGCGAGCGCGCTGTCGGGCCCAAGCGCCGGCGCCACCGCCACCGCGGGGTGCCCGCTCTCGGCAACACGCGCGGGCAGGTCCGTCTTGACGTGGTAACCCGACGCGAGGAAGGCGGGCACCACGACGGCAGGGCGGTTCCCGTTCGACAGCACTTCGGCCGGATTCGGGCCGAGCACGTCGACGAATGCGGTGCGCACGGGTCCGACCCGAGCCGAAACCGCCTCCGCCAGTCGCCCTATCGTGCGTAAGCCTTCGGGATGACGAGTGCCGTGAGCGACGAGGATCAGCATGCGGACAGGTCGATCGCCAGTCGGTACCCGCGCTTGACGACAGTTTGCACCGCACCCGGAGCGCCGAGCGCTGAACGCAGGCGGGCCATCGCAGTTTCGACCGCGTGTGTGTCGCCGCCACCACCGGGCAGCTGCGCGAGGAGCTCCTCGCGTGAGACTACCCAACCGGGATTGGCCATCAGCCTGCGCAGCAACGCCATTGCGGCG
The DNA here is from genome assembly GCA_032159965.1 of Mycobacterium sp. Classification (GTDB taxonomy): domain Bacteria; phylum Actinomycetota; class Actinomycetes; order Mycobacteriales; family Mycobacteriaceae; genus Mycobacterium. Next base: position 17,284 of record JAVHWG010000332.1, on the reverse strand, counting down.
GGTGGCACGTTCCGGACCTCACCGTCAACCGCTACGCTGGCACTCCGCACACTGATGCAGTGCCCCCCTGCTGTGAATTGGTTCGCACGGCGCGGAACTTCGTCACTGATCAGCCGCGCGAGCGCGCCGAGACGGTACCGATCGGGATGCAATGCCGGGACACCGAGTCTTCGCAGCGGGGCCGCGGTCACTGGCCCCACACAGACGGGCACGACGCGGTCGCGTAGCGCGGTGATGAGCTCACCGACACAACCAAGTCCTTTGGCCCGCTCCAACATCGATGCGATGGCCGGCGCGCTGGTGAAGCTCACCGCGTCGAGCTGACCCTCGACGACCATGCCGATCAGCTGGTCCATCGGGCGGCTGTCTTCGGGGTGCTCCCAGCGGTACACCGGCACTCTGATCACTTGCGCACCCGCCAGTGTCAACGCATCGCAGATGTCGGCGTTCGGCTCCCACTCCGATGCCGCCCCGTGCAGTTGGACCGCAATCCGCAGGCCCGCAGCGCCGTTCGCGAGAAGCCGTTCGAGCACCTCCGGGGACGCCTCGGACTCCGGACTCCACTCCTCGCACAGGCCTGCCTGCCGGACTGCGCCGCGCGCCTTCGGGCCGCGGGCCAGGATGCGCGTCGATTCCAGGGCGGCGGTCAGATCGTCGGCTACATCCCAGCCGTGCGCGGCCTCGATCCAGCCACGGAAGCCGATACCGGTGGTCACGACGACGACGTCCGGCGGTCGTTCGATGAGAAGCATTGTGACCCGCCGCAATTCGACGTCGTCGACGAGCGGGATGATCCGGATCGCCGGCGCGTGCACAACTGCGGCGCCCCGGCGCTCCAGGAGCGTTATCAGCTCTTCGGACCGACGGGCGGCCGTAACGCCGATCGTGAATCCTGCCAGTGGTTCAGCGGCGGGCGATTTCAACGATTCCATGTGTCACTCGCACTTCGTAGATCGTGAGCGCGCGCGACTCGTGATTACTCTCCCCTCGCTGCGCTGCACCCCCCGGATCGTCGAGGCAGCGTCCGTCGCGAAGAGAGAAAACCTGTTTACCCAACGGCGACGCCACCGTCGGCTCGCCCTTGCGATCGCCGGTCAGACCCCGCGACATCACCGCGGCGCGGCCGAACGGGTCAATGTTGCTGACCGCGGCCAGGGTGTCGTCGGGCAGTAGAAACAGCGCAGCCTGCTCCTTGCCGGGCAGCAGCACCGTAACGCCGCGGCCGGGCAGCAGGACATCCAACGGGCACGCGCTGGTCCAGACCTTCGTGGGTGTCTGCGGGCGATCGACGAGCACGGTCATTATCGCGTCCTCCCTTCCTGACCCATTGCAGTCATGTCATGTTTCGAAGTCATTACCTCGACCTTTCCGCCGTGTCACCGATGCGTGGTGTGCCAAGCATCACCGGGACTTTTCGCGGGCCGCTGTCGTCGAACGCCACTGTCGGATCCGGCTGGTCGGGTGCATTGACGAACGACACGAACCGCGACAGCTTCTTGTCGTCGGCGAGCACGCCTGCCCACTCGTCTGCGTACCCGGCCACGTGGGCTGCCATCGCCGCCTCCAGCTCGGCGGCGATACCCAGCGAGTCCTCGCACACCACGTCGCGGATGTGGTCCAAGCCGCCCTCGATGGTCTCCTGCCAGACAGCAGTGCGCTGCAACCGGTCCGCCGTGCGGACATAGAACATCAGATAACGGTCGATGTAGCGCACCAGCGTCTCGTCATCGAGGTCGCCGGCGAGCAGTTGGGCGTGCTTCGGCGTGGCACCGCCGTTGCCACCGACATAGAGATTCCAGCCCTTTTCGGTCGCGATGACGCCGACGTCCTTGCCGCGCGCCTCGGCGCATTCTCGCTGGCAACCCGACACGCCCATTTTGATCTTGTGCGGCGATCGCAGCCCGCGGTAACGCAACTCCAGGTCGACGGCCATCGCCACCGAGTCTTGGACGCCATAGCGGCACCACGTCGAACCCACGCAGCTCTTCACGGTACGCAGCGCCTTGCCGTACGCGTGTCCGGATTCCATGCCCGCGTCGATCAACCGCTTCCAGATCCGCGGCAGCTCTTCGACCCGCGCACCGAACAGGTCGATGCGCTGCCCGCCGGTGATCTTCGTGTACAGCCCGAAATCGCGTGCCACTTCACCGATCACGATCAGCTTCTCCGGCGTGATCTCACCGCCCGGCAGCCTCGGCACCACCGAGTAGGTGCCGTTGCGTTGCATGTTCGCCAGGAAGTGGTCGTTGGTGTCCTGAAGCGACGCGGACTCGCCGTCGAGGATATGGCCGGACGACGTCGACGCGAGGATCGAGGCGACAGCCGGCTTGCAGATGTCGCATCCGGTTCCGTTGCCGTGCTGGGCAATCAGGCCCGAGAAGGTCCGGATTCCGGTGGCCGAGACGATCTGGAAGAGCTCGGCGCGGGACTGCGTGAAGTGTTCACACAGGGCCTTGCTCTGCTCGACGCCCTCCGCTTCGAGAATCCGCTTGAGCATCGGAACACAACTGCCGCAGGATGTTCCGGCCGCAGTTGCACCCTTGATCGCGGGGATGTCGCAGGCCCCATGGGCGATTGCCCCGCAAATCGCACCCTTGCTGACCGCGTTGCATGAACAGATCTGCGCGTCGTCGGAAAGCGCGTTCACCCCGATCTCCGCGGCGGCGGGCGCGATCAGCGACGCGGGATCGGCGGGCAGCGGTTGCCCGACGAGTGGGCGCAATGCGCCGTAGGCACTGGCGTCGCCGACGAGCATGCCGCCGAGCAACGTCGATGCATCGTCGGTGACAACGAGTTTGGCGTAGGTGCCTTTCGTCGGGTCGTTGAGGACGACCTCGAGCGCACCCTCGGTCTTGGCGTGCGCGTCGCCGAAGCTGGCGACGTCGACTCCGAGCAGCTTGAGCTTCGTCGACAAGTCCGCACCGGGGAACTCGGCCGTCCCACCGAGCAAGCGGTCGGCCACCACCTCAGCGGAGGCATAGCCGGGTGCGACAAGCCCGTAGCAGCACCCCTCGATCGCCGCCACCTCACCAACCGCATAGATCGCCGGATCGTTTGTGCGGCAGGCAATGTCAGTGACTACGCCGCCGCGTTCCCCGACGTCCAGACCGCACGAGCGAGCCAGCTCGTCGCGAGGACGCACCCCGGCCGAGAACACCAATAACGCGGCGTCGATGCTTCGCCCGTCGGACAGCGTCGCCCGCAGCCCGTCGGCGTGCCCGTCGATCGCGGTGGTCGACACGCCTGTGTACACGTTCAGGCCCATCCGGGTGACGATGTTGGCAAGCATGGCGCCGCCGCCCTCGTCGACCTGGATCGGCATCAACCGCGGGGCCAGCTCCACCACGTGCGGCGTCAAGCCCATCAGTCGCAGCGCGTTTGCGGCCTCCAGGCCCAACAAACCGCCGCCGACGACGATGCCTGCCGCACCCGGCCCCGCAGCCTCGGCCGCGGCACGGATCGCGTCGAGGTCGTCGAGAGTGCGGTAGACGAAGCAGCGCTCGAGATCCTTACCCGGGATCGGCGGTACGAACGGGTAAGAGCCCGTGGCGAACACGAGCGCGTCGTAGTGGATGACCGCGCCCGTCGACGTGGTGACCGTTCGAGCCGCGCGGTTGATCACATTGGCTCGGTCGCCGACCCTCAGCTGCACCAAGTCGTCACCGGCATAGTAATTTCCGGCCATCGCCAACGCATTGCGATCCCAGCCGTCGACGTATGAGGACAGCGCCACCCGGTCATAGGCCGGAGTGGATTCCTCACACAGCACCGTGATGTGCCAGCGACCCTCGTGGTCGCGGTCGCGCAGCGCCTCGACGAACCTGTGGCCCACCATGCCGTGGCCGATGACGACGACCGATTTCGGCGAGCCCGTCATGCGTTTGCTGCCGCCTCCGCAGCCGGCGCCGCCTGCGGTTCAGGCGCCTTGGTCGGCCTGCGCACATACGCAAACCAGGTGATCACCGCACACATCACGTAGAAGGTGAGGAACACCCAGAAAGCCATCGTGGCCGATTTCGGCGCCGAGGAATACGACGCGCGCAACACGATGTTGATGCCGACGCCGCCGAGTGCGCCGATGGCTCCGGCGATTCCGATCAGCGCGCCAGACATCCGTCGCGACCAGTCGGCCTTCTCGGCCCGGCTGAGGCTGTCGTTGCTCTGCGCCTTCGCGTCGAAGATCGACGGAATCATCTTGTACACCGAGCCGTTGCCGACACCCGACAGGATGAACAGCAAGATGAAACCGATGACGTAGAAGGTCATGATCCCGCCGGATGGTGCGCCGGGCGTCGCGTCGTCGAGACGCCCGGCGACCACCAGCACCCCGGCGGCGGCAATCATCGCTACAAACGTGTACAGCGTGACCTTGCCGCCACCGATGCGGTCGGAGAGCCAACCGCCGGGTGGCCGCGCCAACGAGCCCAACAACGGCCCGATGAAAGCGATTTGAGCGGCGTGCAGCGATGCCGCCGCCGTCATCGCGGGCGTCACGGGACCGCCGTGAGCAAGACCCGCGAGGAAGTTGATCTGCAGTACCTGACCGAACGCGAACGAGAATCCGATGAACGACCCGAAGGTGCCGATGTAGAGCAACGCGATCAGCCATGAGTCGCGGTGGACCATCACCTGGGCCATCGACCGTCCGTTGGTGCGCTGGTTGGTGAGGTTGTCCATGAACAACGCAGCGCCTATTCCGGCGATCGCCAGCAGCACCAGGTACACCGCGCAGACCATGTGCGGAGAGCGGTTGCCTGCGGTGGCAATCACCAGAAGGCCGATGATCTGGATCACGGCCACCCCAATATTGCCTCCGCCGGCGTTGAGGCCCAGGGCCCATCCCTTGAGGCGCTGTGGATAGAACGCGTTGATGTTGGTCATCGACGACGCGAAGTTGCCGCCGCCAAGGCCGGCGAACGCCGCCACGATCATGAACGTGGTGTACGACGTGCCCGGGTGCGCCATGAAGTACAACGTCAGCACGGCTGGAACGGCGAGCACGAATGCCGAGAACACGGTCCAGTTCCGTCCGCCGAATGTCGCCGTGGCGAAGGTGTAGGGCAGCCGCAGGACCGCCCCCACCAGCGTCGGCATCGCGACGAGGAAGAATTTGCCCGCGGCGTCGATGTGGTACATCGACACGGGCATGAAAAGAACCATCACCGACCAGATGGACCAGATGGAAAATCCGATGTGCTCGGCGACGATCGACCAGATCAAGTTGCGACGCGCGATCTTCGCGCCGCCGTTGTTCCAGGCGTCGACGTCTTCGGCGTCCCAGTCATCGATGGTGTGATTGCGCGTGAGCGAAGGCATGCGGTCAACGTAGAAAAGTCATGTTGCGGCGAGACTGCACGCGATGACCGGGTTGCTACAACCTGCTCACATGCCGCCCGGTCCGACCGTGAGCTACACGATCAGACGCACCAGCGCCGCGGTGCGGGCCAAGCCGGGGAACGCCGCGGCCGTCGAACGCGGATGCAATGCATGGACGGCAAGCCGAAAGATCAAGGCGCGCAGCAGCATTTGCGACCACTCGGGCAACGATCCCCATCTCTCGATCAGCCCATCGTCGGCGTCGCCCCACGACAAGGCGTCGACGACCACCACACCGGCCGCCCACGCCGGCGGTCGCCAGTACGGGGTGATGTCGGTGATACCCGGCGCTGCGGTACCCGTGAAAAGCACTGTGCCGTAAAGGTCGCCGTGGACCAGCTGGCTGGCGCTCTTCACCGGCAGGCGCAGACCCGCCAGTTGTTGAATCAGCGCAAGCGACTTGCGCCCGTCGGAGGATCCGGGCGCCACCCGGGCGCCCGACGGCCAACCGTGCAGCGGACGCTCCTCCCACGCCGCGCGATCGGCCGCGATGAACACGTCGACGTCTCCCCACGGCGCGACCGGAGGCTGCGTCAGGAACCGCGGACGTTCGAGTTTGGCCGTCGCCTCATGCAGCCGAACGCCGGCGGACACCACCTCGTCGTAACGCGGCTCGGGCGTACCGGACATGTAAGTGTCAGCGCGCCAGCCTGATACGACGAAACGACCGTCTGTGGAGCGAACGGGGCGCGCCAACCTGACACCGTCGACGAACAGCGTCTCGCGCACCTTGGCGGACCACGCCGCCCGCGGATGGTCGGCGATCATCGACAGCACCACTTCGCCGCACCGCCATCCGCCTTCCCAGCCGGCGCCCAGCGGTGTCGGAGGGGCTCCCGCCAACCCGAAGGCCGCCAGCACGTGTTCCGGCGGACGGTCGACGGTCATCTCGCCGACGGTCATCCCGCCAGGCTACCTGGGTAAAGGCGCAGGTCGGTCGCCTCAGTGCACCGTGTCGGATGTTGTTACGGCACCGAAGCCATCAGTACATCACCATGTCGGGTTCGAGTTGTCGGGCCCAGGCGACGATGCCGCCCTGGAGGTGTTTCGCGTCGGCGAAGCCAGCCTTTTTCACAGCGACCAGCGCCTCCGCGCTGCGCACCCCGGTCTTGCAGTACAACACCGGAATCCGGTCGTGAGGCAGGGCGGCCAGCCCCTCCCCCGACTCCAGCGTCGACTTCGGCACCAGCTGGGCACCGGTGATGCGGTTGATGTCCCATTCGACCGGCTCACGCACGTCGATCAGCGCTACCCTGCCGCCGTCGATCATTTCGCGTAGCTCACTCGGCGTCACCGTGGAACCCACCGCGGCTTCGGAAGCATCCTCGGAGACGACACCGCAGAAGTCCTCGTAGTCGATCAGCTCGGTGATCTTCGGCGTTTCGGGATCCTTGCGGATCTTGATCGTGCGGTAGCTCATCTCCAGCGCGTCGTACACCATCAAGCGGCCCAGCAGCGGCTCGCCGATGCCGGTGATCAGCTTGATGGCCTCGGTGCCCATCACCGACGCGATCGAGGCGCACAGAATGCCCAGCACACCGCCCTCGGCGCACGACGGCACCATGCCCGGCGGCGGGGGCTCGGGATACAGATCGCGGTAGTTGAGGCCGGCGCCGTCGGGCGCGTCCTCCCAGAACACCGATACCTGACCCTCGAAACGATAGATCGACCCCCACACGTAGGGCTTGCCCGCCAGCACCGCGGCGTCATTGACCAGGTAGCGGGTGGCGAAGTTGTCGGTTCCGTCCAGGATCAGGTCGTACTGCTCGAACAGTTCCACGGCGTTTTCCGGCTCGAGCCGCAGCTCGTGCAACCGGACATTCACCAGCGGATTGATCTCGCGGATCGAGTCACGCGCGCTCTCTGCCTTGGATCTGCCGATGTCGGACTGCCCGTGGATGATCTGGCGCTGCAGGTTCGACTCGTCCACCACGTCGAACTCGACGATCCCGATGGTCCCCACACCCGCGGCAGCCAGGTAGAGCAAGGCCGGCGACCCCAGCCCGCCCGCGCCGATCACCAGCACCTTCGCGTTCTTCAGGCGTTTTTGTCCGTCGACGCCCAGGTCGGGGATGATGAGATGACGGCTGTAGCGCGCGACCTCTTCGCGGGTCAGCTCGGCGGCTGGCTGCACCAGCGGCGGCAACGATGTCGACACCCGAATCTCCTCGGTCAGCGGTTCACAGCTCACAATATGCAGCAGGCATAACCACAAATCCCGCTGCGGACTTCCCGGTGTCGCACTGGCGGGCGACTCAGGCGATCGGATACGGCCATGGATTCGGCTTGCACACCAACCCGTCCGGCTTGACGGTATCCGGGTCGAACTTGGCCTCGTCGTTGTTGCTGGTGGTGAACGTCTGCTGCATCATCACGGGCGCCAGCGCACCGTTCTCCAGACACGGCTCGTGTTGCCGGTAGCCGATGGCATGGCCGACCTCGTGATTGGTCAGGTACTGCCGATATGACCCGATATCGCCCTGAAACGGCACGGCGCCCCGCACCCAGCGGGCCTCGTTGACGAAGACGCGGGATTGAGTCTCGGGACCGTAAGCAGGGTTGTAGCACGACGCCTCGAGGGGGATCTCGTAGCCACAGCCCTCGCGAACCGTCATCGGCGACGTGAGCGACACCCGGAAGGTGGGAGTGCCCGCGAACGTCGCGTCGACTCGCTGCAACGCGAACCGCGGGTCGTGGGTCCAGCTCTTCTTGTTGTCGAGCGTCTGGCTGACCATCCGCGCGAAACTCTCGTCCCCGCCGTAGGCCGCGGTGTCGACGCCGTCCTCCACCTCAATGGTGTAAGTGAGCACCTTTTCCGCCTGGCCGACCTTCTCTTCTGTTCCGGGTACCACGTGCCACGTCTTTGCCCCCGCCTCCGTGTACAGGCCGCCGTCGGGCAGCATGCCGGTGGGTAGGTTCGCGTCGAATTGAGTGAGCCCCTTGGGCGGCGCGCCGATGATCTCCGTGCCGACCACCATTGTGGGTGCACCCTGAGCCGGCCCGTCGGCCTTACCGTCGGCCCCTGTCCGCCCAGACGGCGGACCTGTCACCGTCTGGTACACGACCAGGACCGTGATCACGACGAGCACCGGCAGCGCATACGCGCGCCAGCCATACGTGGCGACGAACCTGCCCAACCGCGTCCGCTTGCGCCACCGTCCGCGCCCCTCCCGATTGGCCCGGGGGCGCCCGTAATCCTCGGTTACCGGGTCGCGCTGGGCGCGCAGCGGCTCGCGCCACTCGTTGCGCAGCACCGGGACGCGACTTCCGTCGCCGCGATGCCCCGGCTCGTAGGTCACCGACCCAGAATGTCACAGTTGATAGGGGTGTCACTTCCCGGCGCACCGCGGGGCCCGGGAGTAGTGTCGTGCTTTCGAAGATAGCCAGATTGAAGGAATGTGAATGAGCGATCTTGCCAATACCGCCGAGAGGCGCGGCAACGGATTCGCCGACGGCGACGACGTTTCCGCAGCCACTCCAGGTACGGGCAGGCGCGGTAACCGCCTGCCCCGCGGCGAGCGTCGTGGCCAGCTACTTGCCGCTGCCAGTGAGGTTTTCGTTGATCGGGGCTACCACGCGGCCGGGATGGACGAGATCGCAGACCGTGCGGGCGTCAGCAAACCCGTTCTGTACCAACATTTTTCCAGCAAACTTGAGCTCTACCTGGCGGTGCTCGCCCGTCACGTCGACAACCTGGTGTCGGGAGTCCGGCAGGCACTGCGGACCACCACAGACAACCGGCAGCGTCTGCGGGCGGCCGTCCAGGCCTTCTTCGACTTCATCGAGCACGACGGCCAGGGATACCGCCTCATTTTCGAAAACGACTATGTGTCCGAACCGCAGGTCGCGGCCCAGGTGAGGGTCGCAACCGAGGCGTGCACAGATGCAGTCTTCGACCTGATCAGCCGCGATTCCGGGCTGGAAGCGCATCGCGCCCGGATGATTGCCGTCGGGCTCGTCGCGGTCAGCGTGGACTGCGCCCGCTATTGGCTGGGCGCCGACCGGCCGATCTCCAAAGAAGCCGCCGTCGAGGGCACCGTGCAGTTCGCGTGGGGCGGGTTGTCGCACGTGCCGCTGACACGCGGCTGATGTTCTAGCGGCGCACTCTGGTCTTCGCGCAAGCGCTCATCCGCCCACTCTGGTCTTCGCGCAAGCGCTCATCCGCCAAACCCCACGCGCCGCGTATCCGCCACACCAATCTCCACATACGCGATCTTCGCTGTCTGAACCAAGATTTTGCGCCCACGCTCGTCGGGCAGCTCCAGCACCGGCGCGCCCTTCTCGAGCGCCGCACGAACCAAATCCTCGACCTCTTCAGGCGTCTGCGGGCTGCTGAGAATCAACTCGCGAGGGCTCTCCGAGATGCCGATCTTGACCTCCACGCTGGTGCCCTTTCCGTCTTCCATAGCTGGGTTGGCCTGGCTGGGCCTTCTGCAGGCTAGTGGACCGCCTCAGGCAAGGCCGAGTTCGGCCATGCGCTCGGCGTGCGTGCGCTGTAGCCGATCAAAGAAATCAGTGATCCTGCCGAGGCCGCCGGTGCCCGACATCACCAGGTCCGTCAGCTCATCGTGCTCGGCCATCACGTACTGGGCCTGGGTGATCGCCTCGCCCAGCAGGCGCCGCGCCCACAACGTCAGGCGGTTGCGCTGTTTGCCGCTGGACGCCACCGCGGCGCGGACCTCGGCGACCACGAACTGCGAGTGCCCCGTCTCGGCGAGTACACCGCGCACCACGTTGGCGACCTCGTCGGGCAGCACGTCAGCGATCTCGCGATAGAAGTCGGCAGCCAGCGCGTCGCCGATGTAGGTCTTGACCAGGGCCTCCAACCATGTGCTCGGCGTGGTCAGCCGGTGATAGTTCTCCAGCGCCGAGACATAGCCGGACATCGCTTGCTCGACGTCGACTCCCCTGGCGGACAACGCGTCCCGCAACATTTCGTAGTGACCCATCTCGGCGGCGGCCATGCTCGCCATCGCGATCCGGCCACGCATGCTGGGTGACATCCGCGCCTCGTCGGTCAGCCGGTAGAACGCCGCCACCTCGCCGTAAGCAAGCAGCGCGAAGAGCTTGTTGACGCCCGGGTGGTCGGGGCCGACGAGCGGCGCGTCAGCCTCAGCGAGGTGTTCAGCGGCAGCCAACGGCCGCGTGGAACTCATGGCCCCACCCTAGCCCGGTATGATGGATGCCAGGTGACGGCAACGTTTCTCCGGAAACGCCGTCGCCTGGCAATGAGCGTGCACGCAGTTGGCCCGCCTCCCGATGAGCGCAGAGCCTGCGAATCGGCATCCCCCGCGGTGCCGGCCCGACGTGATCCTTTCGTACTGGTGCGCGCGTAGACGAGACCAACGCGATATCTCCGCGACGGAGACACGGCACGAAAGGCCACATGACCGCCCTCAATCCCACGTTTGCCAAACTCGGCGTCAGAGACGAAATCGTCCGCGCACTGACCGAGAAGGGCATCGAACACCCCTTCGCCATCCAGGAACTGACCCTCCCGCTGGCCCTCGCAGGCGACGACCTGATCGGTCAGGCCCGCACCGGCATGGGCAAGACGCTGGCTTTCGGCGTTCCGCTCCTGCACAGCATCACCACCGACAAGGACCGCGAGCTGTCCGGCGTCCCGCGGGCGCTGATCGTCGTCCCGACCCGTGAACTCTGTCTTCAGGTGTACGACGACCTTTCCGGAGCAGGCAAGTACCTCACCGCTGGCGACCGGCCGCTGTCCGTCGTGGCGATCTACGGGGGCAGGCCGTACGAGCCCCAGATCGAGGCACTACAGGCCGGAGCCGACGTGGTGGTAGGCACACCCGGCCGCCTGCTCGACCTCGCCCAGCAGGGCCACCTGCAACTGGGCAGCCTGTCGGTGCTCGTGCTCGACGAGGCCGACGAGATGCTGGACCTGGGGTTCCTGCCCGACATCGAACGCATCCTGAAGCAGATCCCCGACAATCGGCAGGCGATGCTGTTCTCGGCGACGATGCCCGACCCGATCATCACGCTGGCCCGCACGTTCATGCAGCAGCCCACCCATATCCGCGCCGAGGCACCGCACTCCTCGGCCGTGCACGCCACCACCGAGCAGTTCGCCTACCGCGCGCACGCGCTGGACAAGGTCGAGCTGGTCACCAGGATTCTGCAGGCCAACGGCCGCGGCGCGACGATGGTCTTCACCCGCACCAAGCGGACAGCGCAGAAAGTGGCCGACGACCTCGCAGAGCGGGGCTTCAAGGTCGGCGCCGTGCACGGTGATCTCGGTCAAATCGCCCGGGAAAAGGCGCTCAAGGCGTTCCGTGGCGGCGACATCGACGTGCTGGTGGCCACCGACGTCGCCGCCCGTGGTATCGATGTCGACGACATCACCCACGTCATCAACTACCAGTGCCCCGACGACGACCAGGCCTACATACACCGCATCGGACGCACCGGCAGGGCCGGCAAGACCGGTATCGCGGTGACTCTCGTCGACTGGGATGAACTCCCCCGCTGGTCGCTGATCAACACCGCCCTGAACCTGGATTGCCCTGACCCTGCCGAGACTTACTCCAACTCGCCACACCTGTACACCGAGCTCGATATCCCGACCGATGTCACAGGTCGGGTCGGTGCCGCGCAAAAGCCCGCCCGACGGGCGCCTGACCGCGGTGACCGCGGTGACCGCGGTGACCGTCGTGACACGAACGGCGGTCCGAAGCCGGCCCGTCGCAATGCGTCGCGTCAGCGGACCCGGGGCGGACAGCCGGTCTCCAGCCACGCCGAGACACAGCCCGAGCAGAAACAGCCGGACTCCGAGCCCGGCAATGCCGACGCGTCCAGTCCGGCGCGACGGCGCAGGCGCCGCCGGCCTCGCCAAGCGACGCCGTCTGCTGGCTAACCGAACCTGTGGTCAAGCCCGAACGCCGCACCAGGGGCGACGTACTGGCGGCCGTCGCGATCGTCGCGGTCGTCGCCCTCGGTATCGCGTTCATCTGGTGGAACAGCGACGCGCGAGCAACGACGAGCCGCCCCGCCGTCGCCCCCCCGCCCAAGATCAGCGCCGCGAAGTCGGTCCCGGCGAACCTGCGGCAGCTGTGGTCGGCACCGAGTGCTCGCACCGGCGAACCCGTGATCGTCGACGACGTCGTGGTGACCGGCAACGGGCGCGAGATCGCCGGGCGCGACCCCAAGACCGGCGAGCAGTACTGGAGCTTCGCCCGCGACCGCGACCTGTGCGGCGTGACGTGGGTGTACGACCTGGCCGTCGCGGTGTACCCGGATCCGCGCGGCTGCGGTCAGGTGAGCACCGTGGACGCCACGACCGGCAACCGCGGACCAACCCGAACGGCGTTCGCGGACAAGCAGATCACTCTGTTTACCGACGGCACCACCGTACTGGCATCGGGCCCGACGCGCCTCGAGATGTGGCGTTCTGACATGGTCCGCACCCTGGCCTACGGCGACATCGACGCTCCGCTGAACCCGCCGGTGCCGCCGCGCCCGCCGTGCCGGTTCCTGTCGACGGCCGCCAGCTCGTCAGCTGCCGCCGTGCTGGAGACGTGCACCTCGTTGCCCGACTCCAGGCTGACATTGCTGAAGGTGTCGAAGGAAGACGTCCAACCCGAGGTGAAGTACGTCCAGCAGCCAGGCGTGACGGCGGCATCCGGCGCCAAGGTGCTCACGGTGTCGGATCTGCGCACGGCGATGTATCTGCCCGTCCCGCAGCCGCGCATCGTGGTGTACGACGAGACGGGACAAGAAGTTTCGAGCAATCTGGTGGCTGCGCCGACCGTTCCCGACGTGAGGGTGTCACGCGCGGGCAACCTGGTCACCGTCTGGACCGGCGATCGGGTCGCCGTGCTGGACGGCACGACGTTGGCCTTCCGGTACACCATCGCGGCGGCAGCCCAGGTGCCGCTGGGCCCCGGCGAGATGATGGCCGGCCGGCTGTTGGTTCCCGTCACCGGCGGCATCGGGGTCTACGAACCCAATACGGGCACGTTCGAGCGTGTCATTCCGTTTGACCGCGGCAAAACGGCCGGCCCCATCGTTACGGGTGTCATCGGCAGCACGGTCGTCGAACAGCGCGGGAATACCGTTGTCGCGCTTGGCGAAGCGCCCTAGCTATTAATTGGGCCCAGCTCTTAGCTGCCTAGACCTCTGGGCTGAAGCTGGCCAGCGGCTTGCCGGATTTCCAGTGCTTGAGCAGGTTCGCCGCCAGCTGGCGGTACGCCACCGAACCCTTGTTCTTGCGCCCGGCGATCACCGACGCCCCTGAGGCGCTGGCTTCGGCGAAGCGCACGGTGCGCGGGATCGGCGGCTCCAGCACAGGCATCTCGTACCGGTCGGCGACATCGAGCAGCACGTCGCGGCTGTGCGTCGTGCGTGAGTCGTAGAGCGTGGGCAGCGCACCCAGCAGCGTCAGGTTGGGGTTGGTGATCTGCTGAACATCGCTGACGGTCCGCAGGAACTGCCCGACCCCGCGGTGGGCGAGCGTTTCACACTGCAGCGGCACGATCACGTCGTCGGCGGCGGTGAGGCCGTTGAGCGTCAGCACACCCAGCGATGGCGGGCAGTCGATGATCACGACGTCGAATTCACCGTCGAGCTTCGCCAGCGCCCGACGCAGGGCGTACTCGCGTCCTGCGCGCATCAGCAGCATCGCCTCCGCGCCCGCCAGATCGATGTTGGCCGGCAGCAGCGTCATGCCCTCATTGGTGTCGACCAGCGCTGCGGACGGCTCCACGTCGCCGAGCAGCACCTCGTGCACCGACACCGGCAGCTTGTCGGGATCCTGGCCGAGCGAGAACGTCAGACACCCCTGCGGATCCAGATCGACGAGCAAGACGCGCTTGCCCTTCTCCGCGAACGCCGCCCCCAACGACGCGACCGTCGTCGTCTTGGCGACCCCGCCCTTCTGATTCGCCACCGCCAGCACCCGGGTCACGAGGCCATCCAAGCACGCGCGGGCACTCGCCCGGGAGCTGTGCGGCAGAATCAACCCGGTGAGTCTGACCCAGCATCGACTGCTGTTGATGCGGCACGGTGAAACCGAGTGGTCGCTGTCCGGGAAACACACCAGTCGCACCGAGCTCGACCTCACCGCGCACGGCCGCGAACAGGCGGAGGCCGCCGGCGAGACAATCGGGGCGTTGCAACTGAGCCAGCCCTACGTGATATCGAGTCCGCGCAGACGCGCGCAGATCACCGCCGAACTCGCGGGGCTGTCCGTCGACGAGGTCAGTCCGCTCATCACGGAGTGGGACTACGGCGACTACGAGGGCACCACCACCGACGAGATCCGCAAGGCGGTGCCCGACTGGCTGGTGTGGACGCACGGCTGTCCCGGCGGCGAGACCGCCGCCGCTGTCCGTGTGCGCGCCGATCAGGCCATCGCGGTTGCGTTGCAGCACATGCAGTCCCGTGACGTCGTGTTCGTCGGGCACGGCCACTTCTCCCGCGCCGTCTTGACCCGCTGGATCGAGCAGCCGGTGTACGAGGGGGTCCGGTTCGCGATGCCCGCGGCATCGATCGCGGTGTGCGGGTTCGAGCATGGTGTCCGCCAGATCACCGGGTTGGGAATCTCGGGGCATCCCCGTCCACCGGCATCCTGATGAGCGACCCGTCGTTCGTACTCAGCGGTGCCGGCGGGACGCTCGTTGCGCACGGTCTCCGGACCGCCTACCCTGACGTCGCCTCCGCCCGCGCCGCGCTCCTGTCGGGCGACGAGCCAATCATCATGGGCGCCTTGCCGTTCGACGTGTCGAGTCCCGCAGCGCTGATGGCGCCGGAGTCGCATCAGTTCGACGGGCCGCCCTTGCCTGCTCTGCCGCTCAAGCCCCTGCCGACGGCGCGGATCGTCGCGACGGTCCCCGCCGCCGACGAGCACGGCGCACGCATAGCCCGCGCGCTGGTCGCATTGCGCGATTCGGGCAACGACCTGCGCAAGGTGGTCCTGGCGCGTGCGCTGGACATCGCATTCGAAGCGCCCGTCGATGCGGTGACGGTGCTCGGCCGACTCGCAGCCGCCGACCCGTCGGCGTTCAGCTACCTCGCCGACCTGACACCGGCGGGCGGTGCGTACCGGGGCCGCGTCCTTGTGGGAGCGAGCCCCGAACTTCTGGTTTCACGCACCGGCGACACGGTGATGTGCCGGCCGTTCGCGGGGTCGGCGCCCCGCTCGGCCGACCCGAGTACCGACGCGGCCAGCGGTGCCGCGCTGGTGGATTCGGCCAAGAACCTGTTCGAGCACTCGCTCGTCGTCGACGAGATGGCAAAGGTTCTCGATGTGTTGTGCACCGGCCTGCAGGTCGCGCCTGCCCCGCAGTTGACCAGTACGGCGGCGCTGTGGCACTTGAGCACCCCGATCCAGGGGACCCTGAGGGACACGTCGGCCACCGCGCTGGACCTGGCGTTGGCGCTGCATCCCACACCCGCCGTCGGCGGCGTTCCCGCCGATGCCGCCGCCGCTGTGATCGCCAACCTCGAGGGTGACCGCGGATTCTATGCGGGTGCCACGGGGTGGTGCGACCGGAGCGGAGACGGCCGCTGGGTGGTGTCGATCCGTTGTGCCGATCTCTCAGCCGATCGCCTGGGCGCGCGCGCCTATTCCGGCGGCGGGATCGTCGCCGAATCCGACGTCGACGACGAAATCAACGAGACAACAACGAAATTCAGGACAATTCTGAGCGCAATGGGAGTTTCAGCATGACGTCCGTGGGCGAGCGAAGCGACGGGGAAAAGCAGTTCATCAGACGCGCACATCCCGGTGACGAAGTTGAGCTGGCGCGGATGATCCACGAACTTGCCGCCTTCGAACACGCCGCCGATCAGTGCACGGTGACCGAGAATCACATGCGCACAGCGCTTTTCGGACCCCAACCGATCGCATACGCTCATGTCGTCGAGGTGGACGGCCAGTTCGCCGCCGGCGCCGTGTGGTACGTCAGCTTCTCGACCTGGGACGGAGTCGCCGGGATCTATCTCGAGGACTTGTTCGTGCGCCCGGCATACCGGCGACGAGGGCTGGCAAGACAGCTGCTGAAGACCCTTGCCGCGGAGTGCGTCGCCGCCGGCTACAGCCGACTGACATGGGCTGTGCTGGACTGGAACTCCGACGCGATCGCGCTCTACGATGCGGTCGGCGGCAAGCCGCTGTCCGACTGGATCAGCTATCGGATATCCGGTTCGGAGCTGTCCGAATTCGCCGAATCTGGTTGACCAGCAGCCCATCTCACTGCTGGCGGACTGAAAAGCAGCGCGAGGGTGAGCAATGCTACGACGCCCAGCGGCACGCCGAACTCCGGTCGACGCGACCCAGAGATCATGTAATAGGCGATCGGCACCAGCAGCAACTGAGTGAACACGGCCGCGCCCCGCCCGGCGCGCCTGCCATGCCACAACCCCCATCCCGCCGCCGAAACTGCCCCGCCGACAAGCAACAACAACCCGGCCGTCCCGTACGCGACTTTGGCATCCGCCCCGCGGATCCCTGCGATCACCAGCGCGACCGCGTACACGATCGCCGCGGCCCCTTCGACCATCACCAACACACCGGAGCCGCGCACCACGGGAGGGATTGGACCGGCCACTGCCTCAGCGTAGACACGCGCCGATAGGCTCTTGCCTCGTGCGTGCGGTGCTGATCGTCAATCCGAACGCGACCTCCACCACACCGGCTGGTCGCGACCTGCTGGCGCACGCGCTGGAGAGCCGCACCCACCTCACCGTGGAGCACACCAATCACCGCGGACACGCGATCGAGATCGCGCAGGCAGCCGCGATGGCCGGGGTGGACATGGTGATCGTGCATGGTGGCGACGGCACGGTGAACGAAGTGGTCAACGGAGTGCTGGGCACACCGGGTAGCCCGGCGCCGGGGACGACTCCAGCTGTCGGGGTGGTGCCCGGCGGCTCGGCGAACGTGTTCGCG
>JAVHWG010000128.1:0-4054 GCA_032159965.1 Mycobacterium sp. | reverse complement strand
CCACACCCCCCGGATAACGACACGACATCCCCACCACCGCCACCGCCTCGCCGGAGCGCTCCATGAGGGCGCGGTTGGCCGACTTGAGCCGCTCAACCTGCAGAAGGGTTCTGCGCAGCGCCTCGGTCGCGTGTTGCAGTCGATCGGCCATCAGTCCTACCCCTGTCCCCCTCGACGTCACGCGGCGTCGGTACGTCTATACCCGTAAACCCGGTCCCCTACGGATTGCTAAGGGACTGCGGAAGTCGCCCTCGGCCTGCCTGTTGCAGACCCCCCCATGAAATTCGTCTCAGAGCCCCCCCCGGATTGGAGCACGCTTAGTTGACGACGGCGTCGCGCCGATTGTCATCTGCATGACGCTGCACACACGTCGTACGATTTGTTGCACTCCACGTTTGGCTCTCACAGAATTTGTTAATCGGATAGGAAACCCACCACCTAGCGAGCCGAATCATGCCAGCGGAGAACACCAGTCGCGGAGTCGACGTCGTCGTGACAGCGATAGCGTCGACCACCGCGCTTGCGCCCGACGCCGAGGACACGTGGCAGCAGTTGCTGGCGGGCAGAAGCGGTATCCGCGAGCTAGGCAAAGCGTTCGTCAACGAGTTCGATTCGCCGGTCAGAATCGGCGGTGAACTGCGCGAAGACCTCGACGAACACCTCAGCCGGGTCGAGGCACGCCGACTGTCCTTCATGCAGAAGGTGGCGCTGGTGCTCAGCCGCCGGCTCTGGGAGAAGGCGGGCTCGCCGGACGTCGATACCCGACGCCTGCTGGTCTCAATCGGGCACGGATGGGCGAGCACCGAGCCGCTGGTGATCCTCTACGACCAGTTCCGTGCGGCGGCGATGCGGTCGGTGAGTCCTCTCTCCGTGCAGATGCACATGCCGAACGCTCCCGCCGCCGCCGTCGGGTTGGATCGGGGCGCCAGGGCCGGCGTCATCGCCCCCGAGATGGCCGACGCGTCGGGCGCCGCGGCGATCGCCCATGCCTGGAGAAGCATCCTCCTCGGTGAAGCCGACATCGCGATATGCGGCGGCGTCGAGGCCCGCATCGAGCCGGTGCCCGTCGCCGCGTTCGCCAACCTCGGAATGTTGTCGACCAACAACGACGATCCGTCCGCCGCGTGTCGTCCGTTCGACGCGGACCGGGACGGAATGGTCTTCAGCGAGGGCGGCGCGCTGATGCTCATCGAGACCGAGGAGCACGCTAGAGCACGCGGCGCCCCGATCCTGGCCCGGCTGATGGGCTCGGCGATCCGATCCGATTCCTACGACCTCATCGAGCCCGATCCCAGTGGCGAGCAGGACTGCGCCGCGATCATTCACGCCATCGAGTTGGCGGGGTTGGCGCCCACTGACATCGACTTGTTCAACGCACACGCCGCAGGTACCAGGTCCGGTGACCTCGCCGAAGCCCGTGCGATCCGCCTGGCCTTCGACGGTCACTCGCCTGCGGTATACGCGCCGAAAGGTGCGCTGGGCCAGTCGTGGGGTGCAGCGGGAGCGGTGGAAGCCGTCATCACGGTTCAGTCGTTGCGCGACGGCGCCGTTCCGCCGACGCTGAATTTGAAAAACCTCGATCCGGAGGTCGACCTCGATGTGGTGGCCGGCGAGGCCCGCCACGGTGACTACCACTACGCGGTATCGAGCTCGACCGCTCTCGGCGGGCACCACGTCGCGCTCGTGTTCGGCGTCGCCTGACGCCCGCGCAGCTACTCCTTGATCAGCGTGAACTGCCCGAGCTCGCTGATACCGCGCCGGAAGAAGTCCGAGCATCCGGTCAGATAGCGCATATAGCGCTCGTAGACCTCGACCGACGTCGCCGCCACCGCCTCGTCGCGCTTGGCTTGCAAATTCCCTGCCCAGGTATCCAGGGTGCGCACGTAATGCTCATCCAGCTTCTGCAGGTCCCGCACCGAAAAGCCTGCGGCAGTTGACAATCCGATAATGTCCTCGTCGCAGGGAATCGAGCCGCCGGGGAAGATCTCCTTGGCGATGAACCGCATGAATTTCAGGTCGCTCATCACGATCGGTATGCCCATCTCCGGCCACCGCTTCAAGGGGTGGCCCATGATGGTCTGCAGCACCATGCGACCACCGCTGGGCAGGATGCGGGCGCACGTCTCGAAGAACGCGCCGTACCGCTCTTTCGGGAATGCCTCGAACGCCTCGATGCTGACGATGCGGTCGACGGGCTCGTCGAACTGCTCCCAGCCCTTGAGGAACACCTGCCGGGACAGGTCCGTGTCGATGTCCTGCAGAAGATCCTGGCAGTAGGCGCACTGGTTCTTGCTCAACGTCAGGCCAATGACGTTGACGCCGTAGTTCTCGACCGCGCGCTTCATCAGCGATCCCCAACCGCAGCCGACGTCGAGCAGCGTCATCCCGGGCTGCAGGTCGAGCTTGCCCAAGGCGAGGTCGAGCTTGGCCATCTGCGCTTCTTCGAGCGTCGCACCCTCGGGCTCGAAGTAGGCACAGCTATAGGTGCGCGACGGGTCCTGAAACACTCCGAAAAAAATGTCGGAGAGGTCGTAGTGCGCTTGGATCTCCTCGAAATGGGGTCGCATTTCTGCCGCGCCCACGTGTCACCTCTTCTCGCAGGTGAATTGGCAGACATCGGTATAACCCTGGCGGAAGAGGTCGGCGCAGCCGGTCAGGTACTTCATGAACCGCTCGTAGATCTCCTCGGAAGTTATCGCGATCGCCTCGTCCCTCTTGGCTTCGAGGTTGGCCGCCCAGGTGTCCAGCGTTCGTGTGTAATGCGGCTGCAGGTGCTGCTTGCGGGTCACCGCGAACCCGGCCCCGACCGCGTGCTGCTCGACCATCGCGGCCAGCGGCAGACGCCCGCCGGGGTAGATCTCGTCCATGATGAACTTGATGAAGCGCACCCGCGACATCGTCAGCGGCAGGTTCTTGGCTTTGATCTCTTCGTCGCTCGGGATGATGATCGTGTGTAGCAGCATCACACCGTCGTCAGGCATCCAGTTGTACGTCTTCTTGAAGTAGTCGTCGTACTTGTTGAAGCCGAAGTGCTCGAAAGCGCCGATCGACACGATCCGGTCGACCTGGCCTTCGAACTCCTCCCACGGCTGCAGCCGCACCTCCATGTGACGTGAACTCTTCGAGTTGGCGAACCAGTGGTCCTCGATGTGTTGCTTCTGGTTCGCCGACAGCGTCAGGCCGATGACGTTGACGTCGTACTTGTCGACCGCGCGCATGATCGTCGAGCCCCATCCGCAGCCGATGTCCAGCAGCGTCATCCCCGGCTGCAGACCCAGCTTGCCCAGGGAGAGGTCGACCTTGGCCATTTGCGCCTGCTCGAGGGTCATGTCGTCGCGCTCGAAATACGCGCAGCTGTAGGTCTGGGTCGGGTCCTGCCAGAGCTTGAAGAACTCGTTGCTGATGTCGTAGTGGAACTGGACTTCCCGCTTGTCCGACCCCCGGGTCTGAGACGCGGATTTCGACAGCCACTTGGACTGTGGGTTCGGTGCTGAGCTCTGCGTCTCACTCGAAGTGTCTGGCATTGCCGTCCTAGTATGCGCGCCGAAATCGTATTTATCTGGATGCGTGCCCGTGCCTATCTCAAAATAAACCCCCCGCAGCCGTCGCCGAGCGGGCGGCCCCCGACCAACTTATGGTCGTACGGTGACGCGCCTCGACCGCTTCTTCGAGATCACCGACCGGGACTCGACGGTCGCGACCGAGTTGCGCGGCGGCGTCGTGACCTTCATCGCGATGGCCTACATCATCGTGCTGAACCCGATCATCTTGACGTCCACCGCGGACGTCACCGGCAACAAGCTCGACATCACACAGGTGTCGGCCGTGACGTCGCTGACCGCCGGCGTGATGACGATCTTGTTCGCCGTCGTCGCGCGGCTGCCTTTCGCGTTCGCCGCGGGATTGGGCATCAACTCGTTTCTCGCCAGTTCCGTCGTCGGCTCGGTGTCCTGGCCCGAGGCGATGGGCCTGGTGGTCATCGACGGCCTGATCATCGTCGCGCTGGCCGCCACCGGGCTGCGCAAGCTCATCTTCGACGCCGTGCCAATGCCGC
>JAVHWG010000323.1:0-8704 GCA_032159965.1 Mycobacterium sp. | reverse complement strand
TGAACGGATCGACGGTCGTCAGGACAAGCACGGTGGACACCACGGCGCATACGGCCAGCACCGCTACGGTCCACCAACGCAGGGGGATCTCTCTGGTCTCGTTGGTCATCTCGTCGGCACTGGTCATTGCAGGACGAAGATAGCCGCATGCGAGACTTCGGTCATGGTTGTTGCTATTGCCCGACCGAAGCTCGAGGGCAACGTCGCCGTCGGGGTGGACCGCCAGATCGGGTTCGCCGAGTTCGGTGACCCGCAGGGACGCGCCATCTTCTGGCTGCACGGAACCCCCGGCGCGCGCAGGCAGATCCCAATGGAGGCCCGCGTCTTCGCCGAAGAGGAAAACATCCGGCTGATCGGCCTCGACCGGCCAGGCATCGGCTCTTCCACGTCGCACCAGTACGACAACGTGCTCGGGTTCGTCGAGGACCTGCGCACCGTCGCCGACACATTGGGCATCGAAAAGATGGCGGTCATAGGGCTTTCCGGCGGCGGCCCCTACACGCTGGCGTGCGCGGCGGCGATGCCGGATCGGGTGATGGCGGCCGGAGTGGTCGGCGGCGTGGCTCCCACCGTCGGATCCGACCGCATCGGTGGCGGATTGATGGCCCTCGGGGTACGCATCGCGCCGTTGCTTCAGATGGCGGGTTACCCGATCGGGATGGCGGCCAGCACGCTGATCCGGCTGATCCGCCCAGTGGCGGGGCCGGCGGCCAGCCTCTACGGGTTTGTGTCACCTCCGGGCGACCGCCGCCTGATGGCCAGGCCCGAAATCAAGGCGATGTTCCTCGACGATCTGCTCAACGGCAGCCGAAAGCAGCTGCAGGCCCCGTTCCACGACATCGTGGTGTTCGCCCGTGACTGGGGCTTCCGGCTCGACGAAGTGCAGGTGCCGGTCCGATGGTGGCACGGGGACGCCGACCACATCATCCCGTTCTCACACGGCGAGTTCGTGGTGAGCAGGTTGCCCGATGCCGAGCTTTACCCGATGGCGGGCGAAAGCCACCTCGGAGGACTCGGCCGCGCCGAGGAGATCCTGCGCACCATGCTCAAGGTCTGGGACGACGGCGAAGGGCGCTAGTTTCTCAGAGCAGCAGCCGCCGTAACAGGTGCATGGCCACCGTCGTCGATCTGTCACGAACGTCGAACCTGTTGCCGGGCAACAGAAGTGTCTGGGTCGCCGTCCGGCCGTCGCCAAGTCTGACGCTGAAGCAGACCGTTCCGACCGGCTTCTCCGCAGTCCCCCCGCCAGGCCCGGCGATCCCACTGATCGCAACCGCGGTGTCGGCACCGAATCGGCGCAGCGCCCCGTCGGCCATAGCTTCCGCGACCGGTTCCGACACCGCCCCGTGTCGTTCGATCAGCTCGGGATCGACGCCGAGAAGCTTCTCCTTGGCATCATTCGAGTACGCCACCACGCCACCTGCGACATAGGCCGACGAGCCGGGCCGGTCTGTCAACCGCGCCGCCACGAGGCCCGCGGTGCAGGACTCCGCGGTCGCGATCTGACGGCCGCTCAGCAGCCGCGCCACTTGTTCGTCGACCGTTGATCCGTCCTCGGAGAAGATCTCTCGCGCATGACGGTCGCGCAGCAGCGCC
The DNA here is from genome assembly GCA_032159965.1 of Mycobacterium sp. Lineage (GTDB taxonomy): Bacteria > Actinomycetota > Actinomycetes > Mycobacteriales > Mycobacteriaceae > Mycobacterium. The sequence continues at coordinate 7,108 of JAVHWG010000323.1, read as the reverse complement.
AACAGCTGCGTGTAGACCGGCGCGGCCTCGGGTTCGTAGCGCGTGACCATCTCCACCTCGCCGCGCCGCAGGCACGTGGTGATCTCCAGCTGTGCGAAGTCCGCAACCTCGCGTTCGGCGTCGCGCAGGCTGTCGGCCAGCCCGGACTCGGGCAGTCCGAACATCCGCACGGTGTCCTGCTTGTACGTCGCCCGGTCCGCGATCGCCTCCTGCAGGGCGTCGGTCTGCACTGCTGTGGTCCACATCGGCTGCAGCTCGCGCGGCGGGCCGGGCAACACGACGATCGTGGGCTTGCCCGGCACCACGACACCGGGTGCGGTGCCTACCGGGTCGATCACGACCGCACCCGCCGGAACCATGGCCTGCTTGCGGTTGGCCGCGCGGACCGCTTCGAGGTCCACGTTGTCGAAACGCGCCATGAAGCGCTTGAGGATATCGGTGATCTTGTCCTCCAGGACGGAGTCCAGAATCAGCTCGCGCTCACAGAACCGTGCGACGGTCTCGACCGTGAGGTCGTCGGCGGTCGGCCCCAGCCCCCCGCTGGTGACGATCAGGTCCACGCCCTGGTCGGCGAGGAACCGCAGCTGCGCTTCCATATCGCCGGGGCGGTCACCGCAGATGGTGATGTGCGCCAGCTCGATGCCGAGTTCCAGCAGCCGGTCGGCGATCCACGGGCCGTTTCGGTCCTGCACCCGTCCGGTCAGAACTTCGGTACCTGTCACGACGATCCCCGCGCGTGCGCCCACTCGACTTTTCTCCCGTCGCTTCGCTCGCCCACTCGACTTTTCTCCCGTCGCTTCGCTCGCCCACCGCGGCGACATTACCGTGCGATTCCCGCCGCGTTCGGCGTTGACTGGAATGAGTCGACTCAATTGTTCTGTGGCGGTTAGCCGTACAGAGCTTCAAACTTCTCGATCGAGCGCTCGATATCACCCTTCACCGCTCGCGCGGCGGCCATTCCGATCGGGCCGAACAGCGGTTTACCGCCCAGGTCGATGCGCACGGTGAATCTGCACCCCGGCTCGGTAGGTGTGACAGTCATCTTCAGCGCGTACTTGGTGCCGCCGACGCCGTCTCCCGTGATCTCCAGCAACCGTGGCGGCTCCACCTTCCGTACCGTCCACGTGACACGGTTACGCAGGCCTTTCGCACCGGCGACGCCGATGATCGTCGTACCCACCTCGAGGTCGTCCGGCAGGTCGCCGCGCCACCCCTCGTGCATCACGAGCCAGTCGCCGAGTTCGGACAGATCCGATGCGTGGACCCATGCCTGCTCCGGGCTCATGGACAGGTCGCGGGACAACTCGAGTTTGGCCACCTGCAAATGCTAGCGGGGCATGCCCTGTCACCGTGGCGAACGCAAGCGAGGAGTGCCGGGTATTTGGGCGGTGCTCGCTTTGGGGAGGCAGCGGGCCACGGTCAGGCGGTAGCGTCTGCCCATGAGTGCAGTCGAACCGGACGCGCAAGCACCCGCCGAACGCACGTTACTCGGACACCCGATCGGGCTGACGAATCTGTTCGGAGTCGAACTGTGGGAACGGTTTTCGTTCTACGGAATGCTCGCGATCCTGGGCTACTACCTGTATTACTCCGTCACCGATGGCGGCTTGGGACTGTCGAAAGCCACTGGCACCGGCCTCGTCGGCGCATACGGCGGACTGGTGTATCTGTCGACGGTCCTGGGCGCATGGGTCGCCGACCGGATACTCGGCATGGAGCGGACGGTGCTCTACGGCGGTGTGATCGTGGTGGCCGGGCACATCGCGCTGGCGCTCGTGCCGGGGCTGGCGGGCGTGGGTGTCGGACTGGTCCTGGTCGCGCTGGGTTCCGGCGCGTTGAAAGCGAATGCGTCGTCGCTGCTGGGCACGCTCTACGAGAAGGACGATCCGCGTGCCGACGGCGGCTTCACGCTGTTCTATCTCGGGATCAATCTGGGCGCGTTCATTGGCCCTCTGATTACCGGGCTGCTGCAGTCGCGTGTCGGCTTTCACTACGGATTCGGTGCAGCCGCGGTGGGGATGGCGGCCGGGCTCGTCCAGTACGTCGTCTTCCGCCGCAACCTGGGATCACACGGTCGCGATGTGCCGAATCCGTTGCCGCGCAGCGCGATCAAGTGGGTAGCGATGATCTTTCTCGTCGGCGCCGCAGTGATCGCCGCAGTAGTGGCCACCGGTCTGGTCAAACTGTCGAATCTGTCCCAAGTCAGCACCGGGCTCATCGTTGCTGCGGCCGTGGCCTACTTCGTGACGATGCTCAGCAGTTCGCATGTCACGACGACCGAAAGATCCCGCGTCCGCGCGTTCATCCCGTTGTTCGTCGCCAACGCGGTCTTCTGGTCGCTGTTTCAGCAGATCTTCACCGTGCTGACGGTGTACTCCGACGAGCGGATGAACTGGTCGATCTTCGGCTGGACCGCCCCGTCGAGCTGGATCAGCTCATTCGAGCCGGTGTGGATCATCGTGCTCTCCCCCATCTTCGCGGCGGTCTGGACACGGCTGGGCACCCGCGCGCCCACGACACCACGCAAGTTCGCGTACGGCGTGATCGGCATGGGGGCGGCGTTCCTGTTGTTCCTGCCGATGGCGTCCACGTCGGGTAAGACCGTCCCGGCGCTACTGGTGTTCGCGATCTTGGCCGTGTTCGCCACCTCGGAGCTCTTCATCTCTCCGATCGGGCTGTCTGCCACCACAAAGCTTGCGCCGCAGGCATTTAGGTCCCAAATGATGGCTCTGTACTTCTTGTCCGTGGGCTTGGGCACGTCGATGTCGGGCGTGCTGGCCCGCTACTACGATCCGGCCCACGAATTCGCCTACTTCGGAATTACCGGCGCTATCGCCATTCTCGCCGGCGTCGTCGTCGTGGTGCTCACTCCGTGGGTGAACCGGCGGATGGAAGGCGTCCGCTAGCAGCGCTGCAAAACGTCGATCTCCTTGAGCCTCACGGAAATCTAGGTGAACTCCTTGTGCGGAACGTCCGCGACGAGGCCGCCGTCCATGACGTACTCGGAGGCTGTCGAGAACGACGATTCGTCGCTGGCCAGGAATATCACGAAGGTCGACACCTCTTCCGGCGTGCCCGGTCGGCCCATCGGGGCTTTCACCATGTCGTCGGGTAGGTGTTTGGTCATGGGGGTCCGGATGAAGCCCGGGTGGATCGAGTTGACGCGAATCTTCAACGGTGCCAACTCCAGCGCCGCCGACTTTGTCAGCCCACGAACTCCCCACTTGGACGCCACGTAGCCGTGCACCCACGGTGCTCCACGCAGGCCTTCGATCGACGAGACGTTGATGATCGAGCCGCCACCCGCCTCGGTCATCGGGTCGACCACCCGCTGCATGCCCAGAAAGGTGCCCGTGAGATTGACATCGAGGACCTGTTGCCACTTGGTCAGGTCATGCGACTTCAGCGGACCCAGCGCGACGGCGCCTGCGTTGTTCACCAACACGTTGAGCTTCCCGAACTCGTCGACCGCGGTGGAAACCGCTGCGTCCCACTGATCGGGCTGGGTGACGTCGAGATGGACGTAGCGGGCGGCGTCGCCGATGTCGTCGGCCAGCGCCTTGCCCTCGTCGTCGAGAATGTCGCCCAGCACCACCTTGGCGCCCTCGGCGACGAGCATGCGTGCGTGCGACTCACCCATGCCCCGAGCGCCACCGCTGATCAGTGCAACTTTTCCGTCCACGCGTCCCATGACGCGTCACGCTACCTCAAGAACTAGAACCTGTTCCAGAACGGGGCTCGTGTAAGCCGAACACGCCCTTGCCGGTCACGAATGGGAGGTCCAGCGTCGTCCTGATCCCCGCTGGCGCTGCGATCACGGCGGGGATCGCGTTCACGATCCGGCCGGCGGCGCCGACGATCGCCGCGTGGTTGTGATCGCCCTTCGTGCTTGTGGGACAGATGTCGACCCGGTACGACGGCTCGCCGACGATCTCGACGCGGTAGGACCCGCCGGGCTGAGCGGGTTGGGGCCAATCAGGGCGCAGGTCTTCGCGCAGACGCGTGGTGTGCTCGACGACGATCGCCGGTTTCCCGCCGACCATGCCCCGAATCTCGAAGTGCAGTGCGGCGACCGTCCCCTTCGGAACGTGCCCTGCTGCGATGTCGAACGCCTCGGGGGCGGGTTCGCGCTCACATGACTCGGTGATCTCGTCCAGCGTGACGCCCAGTCCGGCCGCCATCTGCCGTATCGCGCATCCCCACGCGATGCTGAGCACGCCCGGCTGAAACAGCAGCGGCACCTCGTCCAGCGGTTTGCCGAAGCCCATGACATCGAACATGACGGTGGCGCCGTCGTACGTGGCGTAATCGGCGATCTCCATGCAGCGGACCTGCTCGATGCGCTGGCACGTTCCCGCCAGCGCCAGCGGAATCAGGTCGGTGGCGAACCCCGGATCGACCCCGTTGATGAACAGGCTTGAATTACCCTGCTGTGCAGCATCTTCCAGCGGAGCGATGTACTGGTCGGGCAGAACGCCCCACGCGAACTGCAACACCACCGGAGAAGAGCCGACGACGTTGATACCTGCGGCGAGGATGCGCCGCACGTCCTCCATCGCCTGTGGCAACCTGTTGTCCCCCATGGCGCAATAGACAACGCACTCGGGCTTCGCGGCGATTACGGCGTCCAGGTCGTTGACCGCCGCGACCCCGGTGCGCACATCCATGCCGGCCAGCTCACCGGCATCTTTGCCCACCTTGGCGTCCGATGACACGCATACGCCGGTCAATTCGAACGCCGGGTTGATCAGCAGGCCGGTCAGCGCAAGGCGACCGACATTTCCGGTGCCGACGTGGGCGACGCGAATGGCCATGCGATCTCCTCGGGGTTGCGTCCTGTTCGGCGCACCGTAACAAGTGGAACGGGGCGAGTTGTCGGCCATGCTCATTAAGCTGCGACCATGCGGACCTCGTCATCGCCGGCGGCAACTCTGCCGGATGCTTTGGCGGAGATCGCCGCGAGCCCGTCGGGCCCGGCGGTCGGGGCATTCTTCGATCTGGACGGCACGCTTGTCGCCGGCTTCACGGCGACTGCTCACGCCAGCGACAGGATCCGCCGCCGGCAAGCCACCATCGGCGAGATCCTGGGCGTTCTCGAGGCGTCCGTCAGATACCGCCTGGGCCGGATGCAATTCGAGCGGCTGCTGGTGCGGGCCGCGGGATACCTTCGCGGCGAACTCCTGTCCGACCTCGACGAGCTCGGTGAGGAACTCTTCGTACGTGACATCGCCGGGCGCGTCTATCCGCACATGCGGGAGATCGTTCAGGCACATCAGCGCCAGGGTCACACCGTCGTGCTCAGTTCGTCGGCGTTGACCATCCATGCCGAGCCGGTCGCGCGCCGGCTGGGGATAACCGAGGTGCTGTGCAACCACTTCGCGACCGACAGCGACGACGCACTGACGGGTCTCATCATCAAGCCGGTGATCTGGGGTCCGGAGAAGGCAACCGCGGTCCAGCGCTTCTGCGACGCCAATCACGTTGAACTGCAGTCAAGTTACTTCTACGCCGACGGGGACGAAGACGTGGCACTGATGTCGCTCGTCGGTAACCCGCGGCCCGTGAACCCGCGTCCTCGACTCGCGGCCACGGCGGCTCAGCGCGGTTGGCCGGTTGTGCGGCTCGGCAGACCGCCCCGCCGAAATTCCCGCCTCGGCTGGATCCCCGTGGCCCGATACGTCGCCGGCGCAGCCCTGCGCCGGGATTGATGGGTGGATCGACGAAGCGCAGAACCTAGGTTGGACTCCATGACGACCACACTTGCCGACCCCAGAGTCGCCCAGGCGCTCGAGCGCATGTACCGCGAGACCGACGAGCAGATGAGTGATCTGTACAACCGGCACACGTCGCTGGTGTCGGAGTCGGCCACCCCGCAGGAACGCGCCGACGCACTCAGCGACTTCTATCTTCCGGTCGCCCCCGACGCAGGCCGGTTGCTGTACGCACTGGTGCGGGCGAGCCGGCCGGACACCGTGGTCGAGTTCGGCATGTCCCTCGGGATCTCCGGTGTCCACCTTGCGGCCGCCGTGCGCGACAACGGCGCCGGGCGAGTCGTCACCACAGAGCTCAGCGCTGCGAAGGTGGCGGCCGCGAAAACAACTTTCAAGGACACCGGACTGGACGACCTGATCACAGTGCTCGAGGGCGACGCGTTGTCCACCTTGCAAACACTCGACGGCTCAGTCGGTTTCGTGCTCCTCGACGGCTGGAAGGAGTTCTACCTCCCAGTGGTCAAGCTTCTCGAGCCCCGGCTGCTGCCTGGTGCCCTCGTCGTCGCTGACAACACCGACATGGAAGAGACCCGGCCGTACGTGGACTATGTCCGAGATCCGGCCAACGGCTACGTCAGCGTCACCTTTCCCGTCCGCGGTGCAGGCAGCATGGAAATCAGCTGCCGCGCAACGGGTTGACGCTCAACCAAACTGGGTGGGGCGGCAGTTGTCCCACGGGGCGGCAAGTTCCAGCTGCCGGCCAAGCCGGAGCAGCACCCGTTCTCCGCTGAGCGGCGCGACGAACTGCACTCCCATCGGCAGTCCGTCGGCGGTCCAGTGCAACGGGAGACTGATCGCGGGGCGCCCCGTGATGTTGGCGAGCTGCGTGTACGGCACCCAGCCGAGATTGCGCTGGATAATTTGGTCGGCGAGGCCGGTCAGCTGCAGCATCCTGGTGGTTCTCGTGCGCAGCAGGGCTTCGGCCGCGGTGCGCATCAGCGAGGGCAGCTCCAATGACCCGACCCGGATCGGCGGCTCGCCCAGCGTCGGGGTCATCAGCAGGTCGTAGTCGGCGTGCAACCGCGCGAGTGCGGCGATGTATTCGTGTCTGCGCTCCTGGGCGGCCACGAGATCGACACTGCTGGTCGCCCTGCCGAGCGCCGCCCTCACCCGGGTGTCCTGCTCGAAGCCGTCGTCGTTCGCGCCGATTTCGCGTTTGATGCGGTCGACCTCGATCGCCTGGTGGACGAACCAGACCGTGAGGAAGTCACGCGCGAGCTGGTGGTCGTCCCACGACGGCTTGATTTCCTCGACTTCGTGCCCCAGTTCCCTCAGCAGCGTCGCCGCCACTTCCATCGCGCGGGTGGCCTCGGGATGTGGTGTGCCCCGGATCGCGG
>JAVHWG010000320.1:0-2725 GCA_032159965.1 Mycobacterium sp. | reverse complement strand
TCCGGTGAGAGCAGGTTGACCCACGCCAGCATCCGCATCAGGTAGCTGATCCAGAACGGCAGGATCAGCAGGATCAGGAGCAGGCTCTTGGTGCGTGTCGCGTGCCGCGAGATGTAGTACGCCACCGGGTAGCCGATCAGGACGCAGCCGGCCAGCGACAGGCCGACGTACTCGGTGGTGCGCAGGAACACGGTCCAATACACGCCTCCCGGTACCAGTTCGCTCAGAACCTTGGAGACCCAGCCGGTGTTCCACTGCAGCGGGTTCCACGCCGGCACGGCCGTCTGGAAGATCGGATCGACGCTGCCGAACGCCACCCCCACCACCGCATAGAACGGCAGCAGGAAGAGGATCAGCAGCCAGACGACGCCCGGCAATGCGAACAGCGGCCACAGCCAGCGTGGGTACATCCTCCCGCCCTACGCGCCCGACTGGAAGTCCGCGTAGCCGTTCTGCCAAAGCGCCTGGCCCGTGTTCGTCAGCGTCATCTCCTGGATCGAGTTCGGCCCCAGGTCGTCGGCTGTCAGCACCGAGTTCGCCAGCGTCTCGGGAATCAGCCCCTTCGCCACCATCTGGTCGGGATCGATCTCGTTGAGCGGAGGCTGATAGCCGTTGAAGTTGACGAAGTTGGAGTAGGCCACACCGTTGTCGAGCATGTAGTTGAGGAACAGGTGCGCCAGCACCGGCTTCTTGGTGGTGGCGCACACGCACCACATGTCGTTCTGGATCGGGCCCTTGCCGACCGGCGGGTTGTAGAACCGAAGCAGGTTGGCGTCGCTTGGCTTCTGCAGGTAGTAGAACACCCCCGCCAGCATGTCACCCGACCAGGCCTGGTTCAGCCACGCCTTGTCCTCGGGGACGGTCTCGTACTGGAGGTCGCCGACCTTGATGTTGCAGATGCCGTACAACTCCTTGAGATCCGATACGGCCTGGTTGATCAGCTTGGGATCCTCGGTGTTGATATCGGTGATGCCCTTGCGAAGCAGCGCCAGCGCGATCGTCTCGCGCACCTCGGAGAGCAGCGCCACCTTGCCGCTGTAGGCCTGCGACTGCCAGAAGATGTCCCACGGGTTCGCCATGTTCTGGATGTCTTCCTTGACGCGGTCGGTGCGCCAGGCGATGCCCGTCGAGTAGCAGGTGTAGGGGACGCCGTAGCGGGATCCCTTGTCGTAGAACGGGTCGGCCAGCGAGGGCCACACGTTGGCCTTCAGGTTGGGGATGTAGTCCAGGTTGAGCGGCTTGATCAGCTTGCCGGCGACGACGCGGTCGAGGTTGTCTGGCGTCATCTCGGTCACGTCCGGCTGCACGGTGCCGGAGGCCAGACGCGTGACGCCGGTGTTGATGTCGTCGAACGGCGTCACCTTGACGGTGACGTTGTACTTCTTGCCGAAATCCTTCAGCAGCTTGCCGTAGATGTAGTAGGGGTAGTTGAAGACGGTGAAGTCGCCGCCGGTCTCGGGCTCGAGGCCGGACGCGATCGGGTCCTCCCACAGCGGCAGCTCGACCGGAGGCCCGTCCGGCCTGGCCAGCGGAAGGCCGCCGGGGCCGACCGGGCCGGTTGAGCCGGCGCCGCTCTGCGACGGCGGGGCGGAGCTCGTCGAGTTGCTGCATGCCTCAAGCAGCCCCGCCGCGGACAGGGCGAACGCCGCACCTCCGGTGCGCTTGAGGAAGTCTCGACGGGTGGCGCTGAAGCGCCGATCCATGGGGTGCATTTGTTCCCTCCATCCCTGACTGACTGGCCAGTCAAACAGCTGTGTGAGTGCGACTGTACCGAGTCAGCCGCTCATGTCAAGGACGCCGGTTACGCGAGGCTGGATCCGAACGCCCGTTGCGTTGCGGCGCGATTGAATCAACCCGAGCGTCACAGGTCAAGTATCCAGCCCAAAAAGCTTGCATTTGTTCAATCTGATCGGTACGAATATCGCAGCATGGCACGGCCAAAGAATCAAACCGCACGCCGCAGGCAGCTGACCGAGGCGGCCGGGCGGGCGATCATCGCCCGCGGCGCGGGAGCCGTGCGGTTGAAGGACATCGCCGAGCAGGCCGGGATCACGCCGGGTGCCGTGCTCTACTACTACCCCGACGTCGACCACCTTCTGGTCGAGGTGCATCGTGACGCCGGCGAGCGGTTCTGCGATGCGCGAATCGCAGCGCTCGACCAGATCACCGATCCCAGGCTCCGGATGCTGGCGGCGATCAGAAGCGGTCTCCCCACCGGCCCGGACGACGAGAACGTGCGGACGCTGTACGAGATGGACGCCCTGGTCGGCAAGAGCACGCTGTACGCCGCCCTCTCGGCCTCGTTCTTCGAGCGCCAGGTCGCCCTGTACCAGGTGATCCTGGAGGGGGGCGTGGCACAGGGACTCTTCACGCTCAGCGACGACTCGGCCACGATCGCCCGAAACATCGTCGCCCTCGAGGATGCCTACGGGCTGCACGTGCTGGCCTCGAACCCATCGATCGACCTGGCCGAGGCCGAGCGGCTGATCGTGGCCTACGCGCGCGTCGCCACCGGCTGCGACCTCGAGGCTGCCACGACCGAACCTGGCTGACGGCTCCCGCGGCGCGCTCCGTGCCCGCTCTGCAAGACTTATCCGCTATGCGCCGCGACCTCCAGCCGCTGTTCGACCCCCGCTCCGTTGCCATCGTGGGCGCCTCCAACGACCCCGCAAAGTGGGGCAACTGGCTCGCCCGCGGCGCCCTGCGCGGCGCCCATCGCCGCCCC
>JAVHWG010000285.1:0-6302 GCA_032159965.1 Mycobacterium sp. | reverse complement strand
AAGATGTCGGGTTGCTCACCGCCGCTCCCGATATCGGAGCCGATTTGACGGACTTGTTCAACTCCCTTACCGGCTACTCGCGGAAAGACAGCTATCGCAACCTGCTGGTGGCACCGCTCGGCGTGCGGCGGGGAATCATCGAACGCATCGACTCCGAGATCCAGGCGACGCGCGACGGCGCGGAGGGCCGAATCAGGCTCAAGGCCAACGCGTTGGTAGACGAACAGGTGATCGACGCGCTTTACCGGGCCTCGCAGGCGGGGGTGCGGGTCGAGGTTGTCGTACGCGGGATCTGCGCACTGCGGCCGGGCGTCGAGGGTTATTCGGAGAACATCACCGTGCGCTCGATTCTCGGTCGATTCCTTGAACATTCGCGGATCATCCACTTCGGAGCGATCAACGAGTTCTGGATCGGCAGCGCCGACATGATGCATCGCAACCTCGACCGCCGGGTGGAAGTGATGGCTCAGGTCAAGGATCCGAAGTTGGCCGCGCAGCTCGACGACATCTTCGACTCCGCCCTTGACCCGGCGACGCGGTGTTGGGAGCTCGGCGCGGACGCGAGTTGGACGGCCGCCCCTCAAGCCGGACACACGGTGCGCGACCATCAGGTGTCGCTGATGGAGCGGCACCGGCAGCACTGATGCCCAAACCCATCCTCGCTGCCGGCGGTGCGCTGTGGCGCCAGACCGACGACGCGCAAATCGAAGTCGCGATAATCCACCGCCCGAGGTACGACGATTGGTCGCTGCCAAAAGGCAAGGTCGACCCCGGCGAGACCGAGCCGGCCGCGGCGGTGCGCGAGATTTACGAGGAGACCGGGAATCGCGCGCATCTGGCCCGTGCCCTTGCGACTGTGCGCTATCCGGTCGAGCAGGGCACCAAACAGGTGCGGTACTGGGCAGCACGGTCCCTCGGCGGCGAATTCGCCGCCAACGACGAGGTCGACGAGATGGCTTGGATGCCGGTCAAGGATGCAATGAAAAGGCTTTCCTACGCGCATGAGCGGAAGGTGCTGCGGCGGTTCACAAGCATGCCTGCGGACACGAAGACGGTCCTGATCGTCCGCCACGGCACCGCCGGCAGAAAGAAGCGCTACAAGGGGGACGACCGAAATCGCCCCCTGGACAAGCACGGTAGAGCCCAGGCGGAGTTACTCGTCGGTCAGCTGATGGCGTTCGGTCCCACCACGCTGTACGCGGCCGACCGGCTCAGGTGTGTCCAGACGATCGAGCCCCTCGCCGACGAACTTGGCCTGAGCATCGCAGTCGAGTCCTCGCTCACAGAGGAGGCGTACTCGGACAACCGCAAGAAGGCGCGTCAGCGGGTGATGGCGATCGCCAAAGACTCTGGCGTACCCGCGATCAGCAGCCAGGGCAAGGTGATCCCTGATCTGATCCAGTGGTGGTGTGCGCGCGACCATGTGCGGCCCGCTAAGTCCCGCAACGGCAAGGGCAGCACATGGGTGCTGTCGTTGTACGACGGCAAGCTGATCGCAGCCGACCACATCCCAAGTCCGCTACCGCCGGAATAGCCCCGCTCCACAACGAACTCACCGCCACGGACCGACGGGCCCGCGGCGGTGAGTGTCGACGTACTTAGCGGCGGCCGCGCTTGGCGGGAGCCTTGCGGGCCGGTGCCTTCTTGGCAGCCGACTTCTTGGCCGGTGCCTTCTTGGCAGCAGTCTTCTTGGCGGGTGCCTTCTTGGCGGCGGTTTTCTTCGCCGGCGCCGACTTCTTGGCGGGAGCTTTCTTCGCGGCCTTCTTTGCGGTCGTCTTCTTCACGGCCGTCTTCGCGGGTGCACGCTTGGCCGTCTTCTTGGCGGCCTTCTTGGCGACGGACTTGCGGGCCGTACCCGAACCCGATCCGCGCTTGACCGCAGGTCCCTCGGACGGAAGACGCTGCGAGCCAGAGACAACCGCTTTGAACTGCGCGCCCGGCCGAAACGCGGGAACAGACGTCGGCTTTACCTTTACCGTCTCGCCGGTGCGCGGATTACGTGCCACGCGAGCTGCGCGACGACGCTGCTCGAAAACTCCGAAGCCGGTAATGGTCACGCTGTCGCCCTTGTGCACTGCGCGCACGATGGTGTCGACGACATTCTCAACCGCTGCCGTAGCCTGTCGACGATCCGTACCCAACTTCTTCGTGAGTTCGTCGATGAGCTCTGCCTTGTTCATTCAAATCCTCCAAGCCAGTGGTCCACTCTGGACCGACTAGAGAACACGGTAAACCCTCGACATGCTGATTTCCAAGAGCCACGCGCAATTTCGATCAAATTCAGCAAACTTCTCAGCAATCCGGTTGCCGCGCTTGGGCGGTGAAAAGTGGGTGCCGAAACGGCGCTACCAACCGCCTATTTCGGTGATCTTGATCATCAGGGAGCGGGCAGAGTGCTCGGTAGCCACTCCGGCCTGGCCGCTTCGAAGTCTTTGATGCGATCGAGTTTCCGCAGCGTAAGGCCTATATCGTCGAGTCCTTCGAGCAATCGCCAGGCCGTATAGTCGTCAATAGCGAACGGCACCACCACCGTTCCCGCGGACACGGTCCGATCTTGAAGATTGACAGTGATTTCCAGCCCGGGATTCTGCTCGAGGAGCTTCCACAGTAGTTCCACATCAGTTTGTGCGACTTCGGCAGCGAGAAGCCCTGCCTTGCCCGCATTGCCGCGGAAGATATCGGCGAACCGGGACGAGATGACCACCCTGAAGCCGAAGTCCATCAGGGCCCACACCGCGTGCTCTCGCGAGGATCCGGTGCCGAAATCGGGTCCGGCAACCAGTACCGAACCCCGGTCGAACGGAGCGAGATTCAGAATGAAATTCGGATCTGACCGCCATGCCGCGAACAAACCGTCCTCGAATCCGGTTCGAGTGACGCGCTTCAGATAGACCGCCGGGATGATTTGGTCTGTGTCGACATTGGACCGTCGCAGCGGGACGCCGACTCCGGTATGCGTACGAAACGCTTCCATTGCGTTGCTCCTAAGTTCTGGGGTTTCGAGCCGGATTCAATTCAGATCCGCAGGGGCGGAGAATGTGCCGCGTACCGCGGTGGCGGCCGCGACGGCGGGCGACACGAGATGTGTACGACCGCCCTTGCCCTGCCGGCCCTCGAAATTTCGGTTGGACGTCGAGGCGCATCTCTGTCCGGGCGACAGCTGATCAGGATTCATGCCCAGACACATCGAGCAGCCTGCCTGCCGCCACTCCGCACCGGCCGCGGTGAATATCTCACCTAATCCTTCGGATTCGGCCTGTACGCGCACTCGCATCGAACCGGGCACGATCAGCATGCGCACTCCGGGCGACACTGTGCGACCACGCAGCACATCGGCAACCGCCCGCAGGTCTTCGATCCGTCCATTCGTGCATGACCCGACGAACACCGTGTCGACGCTGACGTCGCGCATCGGGGTGCCGGGCCGAAGGTCCATATACGTCAATGCCTTTTCGGCACTCTGGCGCGTGCCGTCGTCGGGCATCAGCTCGGGGTCCGGCACGGCTTCGGACAACGGAACACCCTGACCCGGATTGGTTCCCCAGGTGACGAACGGACTCAACGATGCGGCATCGATGTACACGTCGACGTCGAATTCTGCGCCCTCGTCGGTGCGCAGCTGATCCCATTCGGCAACCGCGATCTCCCACTGCGCACCCGACGGCGCATGCGGGCGACCCCGCAGGTACTCGTACGTCGTCTGGTCCGGGGCGACCAGGCCCGCCCGCGCACCCGCCTCGATACTCATGTTGCAGATCGTCATCCGGCCCTCCATCGACAGCGATTCGATGACGCTGCCCCGGTATTCGATGACGTGGCCCTGTCCCCCACCAGTGCCGATCTTCGCGATGACGGCAAGGATGATGTCCTTGGCGGTAACGCCCGGAGGCAGTTCTCCGTCGACGTTGACGGCCATTGTCTTGAAGGGCCGCAACGACAACGCCTGGGTCGCCATGACGTGTTCGACCTCCGACGTGCCGATGCCCATGGCGATTGCGCCGAACGCGCCGTGAGTCGAGGTGTGGCTGTCGCCACAGACAATCGTCATGCCCGGCTGGGTCAGGCCCAGCTGCGGACCGATGACGTGGACGATGCCCTGCTCGGCATCGCCCATCGGGTGCAGACGGATTCCGAACTCCGCGCAGTTGCGGCGCAATGTGTCGACCTGGGTCCGCGACACCGGGTCGGCGATCGGCTTGTCGATGTCGACCGTCGGCACGTTGTGGTCCTCGGTGGCGATGGTCAGATCTGGACGCCGGACCGCCCGCCCGGCCAGGCGGAGGCCGTCGAACGCCTGTGGACTGGTGACCTCGTGGATGAGATGCAGGTCGATGTAAATCAGGTCAGGTTCGCGTGACGTGCCTGTGCCCTCACCGCGGGCCACTACGTGGGAGTCCCACACCTTCTCGGCCATCGTGCGGGGTCGAGGGCTGGTGTCCGTCGCTGCGTTTCGTTCTTCGCGCAATTCGCTCATCGCTAGCTTTCTCATATTCTGGGAAGTTAGTATCTCGATATGAGACAGGATAGCGGCATCGGCGTGCTGGACAAAGCTGTGGGCGTCCTGCATACCGTCGCGGAGTCGCCATGCGGACTGGCCGAATTATGTGAGCGCACCGGGCTTCCGCGTGCAACAGCGCACCGGCTTGCCTCCGGCTTGGAGACTCATCGGCTGCTTGCGCGTGACTCACAAGGACGGTGGCGACTCGGACCCGCGTTGAGCGAGTTGGCGCGTCAAGTGCACGACCCGCTGCTGGCAGCGGGAGCCGCCGTGCTGCCACGGCTGCGAGAGATCACCGGCGAGAGTGTGCAGCTTTACCGACGCGAGGGAACCTCCCGGGTGTGTGTGGTGGCAATGGAGCCCCCTGCGGGCCTTCGCGATACGGTCCCGGTCGGCACACGGTTGCCGATGACCGCCGGCTCGGGCGCGAAGGTGCTGCTGGCCTTCAGCGACGCGGCCACACAGCAGGCGGTCCTGCCGACAGCGAAATTCACCGAGCGGACGTTGACCGAAGTACGACGACGCGGGTGGGCGCAGAGCGCCGCGGAACGCGAGCCGGGAGTCGCCAGCGTCTCCGCACCAGTGCGCGACGGGCACGGCAATGTCGTCGCGGCCATATCTGTGTCGGGTCCGATCGACCGGATGGGTCGACGGCCCGGTGCACGTTGGGCGGCCGATCTGCTTGCCGCATCCGAGGCCCTTACCCGCAGACTCTCGAGCACCTGAGAGACTGGCGTTCATGGGCACGAAGCAGCGCGCGCAGATTGTCATGTCGGCGGCCGAAATTGAGGACTTCGTAACGTCGAGCCGCGGCGGGACCCTGGCCACCATTGGCCGCGACGGCCAACCGCATCTCACCGCGATGTGGTACGGGGTTGTCGACGGCGAGATCTGGTTTGAGACCAAAGCCAAATCACAGAAGGCGGTCAATCTGCGCCGCGACGCTCGCATCACCTTCCTGCTCGAGGATGGCGACACTTACGACACATTGCGCGGAGTGTCTTTCGAGGGCAGAGCCGAGATCGTCGACGACCCCGACGCCGTCTTCCGTGTGGGAGTAAGCGTGTGGGAGCGCTACACCGGGCCCTACACCGACGAGGTCAAGCCTGCGGTCGACATGATGATGAACAATCGCGTCGCGGTTCGTTTGGCAGTCGACCGGACCCGATCCTGGGACCACCGCAAGCTCGGGATGCCGCCGATGCCGCTGGCGGGCTCGACGGCCCCTGCGAGTTGAGACGGGACCGATGTCGGAATCGTCGCGAGGTCAGCGGCTGACGACTCCGGGGCCGGGATCGGCCGGCTCGTCGGCCACCCCTTCCGGCTGCGACGGTTCACCTTGGACGGTCCGAGGGCGCGACCGCAGCTGTCTCAGCCGGTCCGGCAAGTACTTCACCCCGTTAGGCGACAGCCACGCCAGGTACATCACGTATATCGCATAACTGAAGATGCCGATCTGGATGAAGATGTCGATCATCATGTGCAACAGCACGCCGGATGCCAACGCCCACGGCCGAAGCCGCGGAACCCAGATCAGGATGCCAACTCCCAACTCAATGGCCAGCGCTCCCCATGTCATCACGTTCATCGCCAGCGCATTCGTGACAAACCACTGCGGTAGCGGTACCCGTTGCATGTCTTGCAGCCGCAGAACGTAGGAGACAGCGGTGCCGCCCAGCCACAGCTGACCCGATAACTTCGCTTGCACTGACGCCAGGTAGATCAGCGAAAGTTGGACCTGAAAAAGCCGAATCGGCCAGTTCGTTCTGGTCTGCGCAGACCAGAACGAACTGGCCGATTCGGC
>JAVHWG010000228.1:0-2800 GCA_032159965.1 Mycobacterium sp. | reverse complement strand
AGCAGTGCGCCCAATGCTCCGAACTGCGTCCACGCGAAACGGAACGCCCATAACGTGATCGACCCGATTCCCAGGTACGTCAACCAGATCGCCAGGATCGACACGACGAGGAAGGCCGGGGCCTCGGTGAGCGACTTCACGGACCATCCGCCGTCAACGATCGGCAGACCGAGCACGAACAGCACGAGCACCAGCCACGCCGTCCAACGTCGTGTCCGCTCACTGACCGGGGTGCCCATCCGGTGCAGCGCGTACAGCACCACCGGTGCCGTTGCCATCACCACAGACGACGCGCCAAGCAACGCGACGTGCGTGAGATACCTTGTGTCGCTGGTGATCGCGGCGAGAAGCAGGAGTACGGCAACTAGCGCACCCACGCCGCCGACAAGCGGGGCCGACCGCTCGATCAGGGACCGCGATCGGACACGGCGGGTGAGTACCAAAGGTAGGCCGCGGTGAAGAAACCATTCCTGGACGGGCTTGAGGTCATCCATTGGGCCGGCCTGCGACGACCGTGTCGGGATCGATCATCGGCAAGTTCTGAGGCACCCCACGACTGCTGACGGTGACCCCGGCCGGCGCCACTGGCAGCCGCGTGTCGTGCAGCAGAACCGCTGTTGTGGGAGTCACGCACATACTGCACCAATCAGTCGCTGTGATCGCAACCGAACGTCGTGATTAGGCTGGACGGATGCAACGGATTATCGGGACCGAGGTCGAGTACGGCATCTCCTCGCCGTCCGACCCGACCGCGAATCCGATTCTGACGTCCACGCAGGCTGTGCTGGCCTACGCGGCGGCCGCGGGAATCCAGCGCGCAAAACGAACGCGGTGGGACTACGAGGTGGAGTCGCCGCTGCGCGACGCTCGCGGATTCGACCTGTCCCGGTCGGCAGGCCCGCCGCCGATCGTCGATGCCGACGAGGTCGGGGCCGCGAACATGATCCTGACCAACGGGGCGCGGCTGTACGTCGACCACGCTCACCCCGAGTATTCGGCACCCGAATGCACCGACCCGCTGGACGCTGTCGTGTGGGACAAGGCCGGCGAGCGCGTGATGGAGGCCGCCGCCCGGCATGTCGCGAGCGTGCCCGGCGCCGCCAAACTGCAGCTCTACAAGAACAACGTCGACGGCAAGGGCGCGTCATACGGATCGCACGAGAACTATCTGATGTCGCGCCAGACGCCGTTCTCTGCCGTGATCGCCGGTCTGACACCGTTTTTGGTGTCACGGCAGGTGATCACCGGGTCCGGCCGCGTCGGGATCGGACCGGCCGGTGACGAGCCCGGGTTCCAGCTGTCGCAGCGGTCGGACTACATCGAGGTCGAAGTCGGCCTGGAGACCACGCTCAAACGCGGCATCATCAACACCCGCGACGAGCCGCACGCTGACGCCGACAAGTACCGGCGGCTGCACGTCATCATCGGCGACGCGAACCTGGCGGAGACGTCGACATATCTGAAGCTGGGCATGACCGCGCTGGTGCTGGACCTCATCGAAGAGGGCCCGCGACACGGCATGGACCTTTCCGACCTGGCCCTCGCCCGGCCCGTGCATGCGGTCCACGTGATCAGCCGTGACCCCTCGCTGCGCGCCACGGTGGCACTGGCGGACGGCCGCGAACTGACGGGGCTGGCGCTGCAGCGCATCTACCTGGATCGCGTGGCCAAGCTGGTGGACAGCCGCGACGCGGACCCCAAAGCTTCCCGAGTCGTCCAGACCTGGGCGGACGTGCTGGATCTGCTTGAACGCGACCCGATGGAGTGCGCCGAGATCCTCGACTGGCCCGCCAAGTTGCGGCTGCTGGAGGGGTTCCGGCAGCGGGAGAACCTGGGTTGGTCAGCGCCGCGACTGCACCTCGTCGACCTGCAGTACTCGGACGTGCGGCTGGACAAGGGCCTCTACAACCGGCTGGTGGCCCGCGGATCGATGAAGCGGCTGGTCAGCGAGCAGCAGGTGCTGGACGCGGTGGAGAATCCGCCCACCGACACGCGTGCGTACTTCCGCGGGGAGTGTTTGCGTCGCTTCGGCGCAGATATCGCGGCCGCGAGCTGGGATTCGGTGATCTTCGACCTTGGCGGCGACTCGCTGGTGCGCATCCCCACGCTGGAACCGCTCCGTGGCAGCAAGGCCCACGTGGGGGCGCTCCTGGACTCCGCGAAGACTGCCGCCGAGCTGGTGGACCAGCTGACCACCACGTGATCAGCCCGGCACATCAGGCACTGAACGGTAGGGTGGAAGAACCGGCGGCCCAGACACCGGCCGACGATGAACAACGCAGGAGGCAGCGATGGCTCAGGAGCAGACCAAGCGTGACGGTGGTGGCGACGATGACGACGACCTCACCGGCAACGCGGCGGCCGGGCAGGAGCGTCGCGAGAAGCTGACCGAGGACACCGACGACCTGTTGGACGAAATCGACGACGTGCTCGAAGAGAACGCGGAAGATTTTGTGCGCGCGTACGTCCAAAAGGGCGGACAGTGAGCTGGCCGCCTCGCGAACAGCTCTCCCTTCCCAGTCTGAACTCCGGAATCCCAGCCGTCCCCATGGATCTGTCGTCATTTTCCGAGCACCTTCGCCGCCAGGCCCCTGAGCTGTTGCCGGTCGGCGCATCCGGGGCGGGCGCGGCCGGTCTGCAACTCGCACACGGCACGACGATCGTCGCGCTCAACTTCCCGGGCGGCGTCATCATCGCAGGCGACCGCCGGGCCACTCAGGGCAACATGATCGCGAGCCGCGACGTCAAGAAGGTGTACATCACCGACGACTACACAGCCACCGGAATCGCGGGCACCGCG
>JAVHWG010000222.1:0-2854 GCA_032159965.1 Mycobacterium sp. | reverse complement strand
TCACCACGGCGCCCTTGTCCCCGCAGCCGTCATCGAGTGCCGTGCTGGTCGAACCGCCCGCCAGCCGTCCGTCGGGTTGAGGCGTCAGGCGCGTCACGAAACGGGCCTGTGTGGAACCGGGCGCCGGGCCGCCGGCGACCGTCTCACACTCGAGCGAGTCGTCGTGCGCCCACTCCCACGCGCCGTTCACGAAGCGGTACACGCGCTGATTGGGGGGCATCTCGGCGACGTTGGTGTCGAAGTCGTTCAGCTTCGTGCTGGTCGCCACGCATCCGGTCGGCATGCAGGCCGAGCGGAACGCCCACCACTGAGTCATCGGCGACCCCGCCGGTCGCGGCACCCCGTTGTAGGTGCTCGCAGGCCCGTCGACGAATTGCAGGTACAACCCGTCGAGCACCGGCCGGTCGGTGATGGTCACCGACGTGGGGGCCGCGGGCGGTGCCGAGGCCGACGCCGTCGTCGGGGCGGACGAACCCGGGGCCGCTGTCGGAGCGGAGGAGCAGCCCAGACACCCGCAGGCGACGGCCAGGGTGACCAATCCCGTGCCCGCACTCGCAAGTCGCGACGTCATGAGGCCGAGTCTGCCACCGCGCCCACGACTGCCGATCGACGCGCAGCGCTGTCGCTGCGGCAGGATGGTATTCGTGGGTGACCTCGCTGGCCGACCGTGGTGGTCACGCGCAATCTTCTATCAGGCGTACCCGCGCTCATTTCTGGACACCAACGGCGACGGCGTCGGTGATCTCGGCGGCGTGGCCGCCAAACTCGACTACCTCGAACTGCTGGGCATCGACGCGATCTGGCTCAACCCCGTCACCGTGTCGCCGATGGCCGACCACGGATACGACGTCGCCGACCCCCGCGACATCGATCCGCTCTTCGGCGACCTGGACGCGCTCGACGGACTGGTTGCGGGAGCGCATGCCCGCGGGATCCGGGTCACCATGGACCTAGTCCCCAACCACACCAGCTCACAACACCCGTGGTTTCAGGCCGCTCTGGCCGCCGGACCCGAGACGGTCCAGCGCCAGCGGTATATCTTTCGCGACGGCCGCGGCCTCAATGGCGAAGCGCCGCCGAACAATTGGGTTTCGGTTTTCGGCGGGTCCGCCTGGACCCGGGTCGCTGAGCCCGACGGCAACCCCGGGCAGTGGTATCTGCATCTGTTCGACAGCGAGCAGCCGGACCTGAATTGGGACAACCCCGAGGTGTTCGAAGACCTCGAGAAGACGTTGCGGTTCTGGCTGGATCGCGGGGTCGACGGGTTCCGCTTGGATGTCGCGCACGGCATGGCCAAGCCGCCGGGGCTGCCGGACATGAAGCATCCGAATCTGCCCATGCTGACCCTCGACGACGACGACCCGCGTTTCAATCACGACGGCGTACACCACATTCATCGTGGGATCCGATCGGTGCTCAACGAATACCCGGACACCGTCGCGATCGGCGAGATCTGGGTATTCGACGACGAAGACTTCGCCAAGTACCTGAGGCCCGACGAACTGCACATGGGTTTCAATTTCAGGCTGGTGCGAGCCGAGTTCGACGCGACGGACGTCCGCACCGCGATCGAGCACGCGCTGGACGCGGCGGCTCTTGCCAAAGCGGCGCCGACGTGGACGTTGTCCAACCATGACGTCGAGCGCGAAGTCACCCGGTACGGTGGCGGCCAGCAGGGCCTCGCGCGGGCCAAGGCGATGGCGTTGGTGATGCTGGCGCTGCCCGGGACCGTCTTCATCTACAACGGCGAGGAATTGGGCTTGCCGAACGTCGACCTTCCGGATGAGGTGCTGCAAGACCCGGTGTGGTTCCGGTCGGGCGGCACCGAGCGTGGTCGCGACGGGGTGCGGGTGCCGATGCCGTGGAGTGGTGATGAGCCGCCGTTCGGCTTCTCCGACAGTGCGGACACCTGGTTGCCGATTCCGCCGGAATGGGCGGCACTGACGGTGGAGCGGCAGCTGGCCAACCCCGCGTCGACGCTGACGTTCTTCCGACGAGCACTCGGATTGCGCCGCGCACGAAGGGAATTCGAAGGGGCCACGGTTGAGTGGCTCGACGCGCCGGCGAATGTGATGGCCTTCCGGGTGGTCGGTGGTGGCTTGACGTGCGTCCTCAACGCAGGGACCGAAGCAGTCGAGTTGCCCCCTGGTGAGCTTCTGCTGTCCAGTGGCCCACTGGTCGACGGCATGCTGGCGCCGGACACCGCCGTCTGGGTGGCCCCGTGAGCGTGATGTCCGAACTGACCCCACTTCGGGAAGCGCTGGGCCGCAGGCTATTCGGCATGGTGGCCGGACCGGACGGCCCGTCAAACCGGGCACGCATCCACGACACGCCGGGTCCCCGGTGGTTCGCCGACGACCGGCCGATTCGCGAAGTCCATGCCGACGCCTCGATGTTCGTGGGCGGATTGCGTGCTCTGCTGCTGCAGTCGCTGCACCCGCTCGCGATGGCCGGTGTCGCAGAGCATTCGGACTATCGCGGCGACCCGTGGGGCCGGCTGCAGCGCACCAGCACCTTTCTCGCCGTGACCACATTCGGCACCGCAGACGACGCCCAGCGCGCAGTTGACCGCGTCCGCGGAATCCACCAGCGGGTACGCGGAACGGCTCCCGACGGCAGGCCATACCACGCCACAGACCCTCACCTCTTGGAATGGGTGCACATCGCCGAGGTGCACAGTTTCCTTCTCGCACATCGAATATACGGCGCGCGACCTTTCGATCAGCGGGCCCGTGATGACTACGTCGCCGACACCGCGCGCGTCGCCGAGGCGCTCGGTGTCCTCGAACCGCCCCGCACCGAACGCGAGCTCGACGAGCGGCTCGAGGCGTACCGTCCCGAATTGCGCGGTACC
>JAVHWG010000201.1:0-3251 GCA_032159965.1 Mycobacterium sp. | reverse complement strand
GCAGCGACGGCGGCCAGTCCCAGCTCATCGCCTGCAATTCGGACGGCCGATTGCGGATGGCGGGGCAGGAGGTGTTCCGCTGGGCTGTGGAGCACATGCCGGCGCTCGGCCTGGCCGCCTGCAAGCGCGCCGGCGTCGGCATCGACGAGATCGAGGTCTTCGTGCCGCACCAGGCGAACCTTCGGATCATCGACGCGGTCGCCCGCAAGCTCGGCCTCCGACACGCGGTCGTCGCGACCGATATCTCCTCGTCCGGCAACACGTCGGCCGCGTCCATCCCGATCGCGCTGAGTCGGCTGCTCGAGCGCGGCGAGGCCCGGGCGGGCCAACTGGCGCTGCTGCTCGGTTTCGGGGCCGGACTCAGCTATGCAGGCCAAGTGGTCGTCGTGCCCTGATGTGCGTTTCCTGGGCGGGCGTGTGTGCGGAGCCGACGATGGGCAGAACTAATGATGTTCCCCGGCCGCGCGCCGTTGAGATGAAGAGCAACGGTGGTGCGCCGACGTCGATTTGGAGGCACGGTGAAGGCAGTCGCGTACGAAGGCCCGTGGACGAGGATCGTCCTCACGCCCGCGATGGAGGTGTGACGTGGCCGGCGAGATGAACGGACGTCGAGTGGCGATCCTCGCCGCGGACGGAGTCGAGCGCGTGGAGCTGGAGCAACCCAGGAAGGCATTGGAGGACGCAGGCGCCCGCACCGAACTGATCTCGATCGCGGACGGCCAGATCGCGGCACGCAACAACGATCTGGACGACGCCGGCACCTTCGAGGTGGATCGCACGGTCGGCGACGCCTCGCCTGATGAGTACGACGCGCTGCTACTGCCTGGCGGGACCGTCAACCCGGACAAGCTGCGGATGGAGCCCGGCGCCGTCAGCTTCGTGCGCGCGTTCGTCGAATCGGGCAAGCCCGTGGCCGCGATCTGCCACGGTCCGTGGACGCTGGCTGAGGCGAACGTCCTTGAGGGCCGGCGCCTGACCTCCTACCCGAGCCTGCGCACCGATCTGCGCAACGCCGGTGCCGAGGTCGTCGACGAGCAGGTCGTCACCGACGGAAATCTCACCACCAGCCGGTCACCGGAGGATCTCCCCGCATTCTGCGACCGCATCCTCCAGGAGTTCTCCCGGACGGCCGGCTAGCTGTCACCTCCGTGATTCGTCCGGCCCTTCCCGGCGGACGGCTCGGTCGTGCCGGCGACCAGCCCTTTCGGCCGCGCATGCCATATCGCCGGCAGCGTAGGGGCGCACTGCTGACCCACCAGGTCTAGACAATCACCGCATGCTCGACCAACTGGGTCCTGGCGCTCGGCCCGCCACCCAGCCACAGTTGACCCGTCGAGTATGAGCGGCGCGCTGGGGGCGATCGCATGCGTACAGAGGACGCGCACGTCCCCGGGGGCCGAGATGCCGCTACAGCAGCCCCGCACTGGCACTTGGTCGGGAAGTGGTGGCGACCGCTGCACGAACAACTCGGCGCGCTGCGCGACGCGGGAGTGTGGATGGCTGCGGTCGGGCAGCAATCCTCCGGGGGCTTGACCCGCTATACAGGTGACGGCCCGTCCGACATGACGATCGGCGTCGCGCATCTCGGTGCGGGCTTCGCGGCCGTCACGGTCAGCGGACCGTTGGACGTGCGCACCGTGCATTACCTCCGCGGCCAACTCCACTTGCTGCTCGACGCCGGGGTGCGCGACCTTGTGGTTGACCTGGCAGAGGCGTCACGGTGCGACCTCCGCTTCGCCGCGGTACTCCTGACACTGCGGGCCCGGCTGCAGGCACGTCACGGCACGCTGGTCATCTCGAACCCGCCCGTCGCGGCGCGCCGGGCCCTTGCTGTAGGACGCCTGCCCGACTCGTTCTTGCACTGCCCCGAACTCAGCCACCGGCCCGGTGCGGGAACCACCGGTGCTCAACCCGCAGACAGTTCGGAGTGACCCGCTCCACCGGACCGACCGGGACGCCAAGTCGCACCGAGTCGGGCCGGGGCCGCGCGACCTCTCGAACTCCCCGGTTTGGAAGGTGTCTCGTTCATCAGCGACCCACCGTCCGGCGCTACCCGCCGCCGCGGCCGCAACGGCGAGGCCTCACGCACCGTCGAGCATCCGCCAGGCGCGGGTTGCAATGTGCAGGTTGAGGCGGGTCTCGACGTCGGTCAGATCGAAGCCGGTGAGCTCGCGAATGCGACGCAGGCGGTAACGCAGGGTGCTGCGGTGGATGACTAGCACCTCGGCGGTCACGTCATAGTTGCCGCCGTGGTCGAGGTACTCCGCCAGCGTCTGGACCAGCGTCGAGTGCCGAGCGGCGTCGTAGTTGATAAGACCGCCCAGCCATTGCGACACGTAGGCGTCGATCTCCCCGCCCTGATCTCCGACGGCGAGGATTCGGTAGATCCCCAGCTCCTCGAATGTCGTCACACCGTGTGGCGTCCTCGACCTCGTCCGTATGGCGAGGGCGTGCTGCGCTTCCTCGAATGACTTGGGAAGCCCTCGGGCGGTCTCTGCCCTGGCGCCGATGCCGATGGAGCCGGTGACACTGTGCAGGTCGCCGCAGATCCGCTCGTAGAGCTGCTTGCCCGGCAGCTCGCCGCCGACCAGCAGGACCACATTTCCCGAACGCCGGGCGATGAGCGCATCCAATCCCAGGTGGTTGACCACGCGTTCGACCGAATTGACCAGCAGTTCGTCGTCCGGCAGACCGCTCCAGTGCACCAAGACCGCTCGATGCGACACAGTCAGGTCATGCCCCACGGCGGCGGCTCGGACTACCGCGTTATCGCGGTCATCGGTACCGGTAACCAGATCGTCGACGAGCTGTCGACGCAGTCGCATTTCGACTTCGATCAGGCTGCGGCGATGGGAGAGCTCCATCCCGAGCAGGACAGCTGCGTGTTCGAGCACGAAGGTCTCGTACTCCCCCGCGACTCGATGTGGATCCACCAGCACGACGGCGCCCAGCGTCTCGTTGCCCGGTCTGGCAATCGCGACCAGGCGGCCTTTGGCCCGCACAGCGTGGCCGGCGCTGGCCAGCGCTACGCGGCTGACCTCTTCCCGCACCGCGCTGGACATCCGTTCGTATGTACCGGGGTGTCCGTCCGGTGCCCAATGTTCAACGTTGCCGAACGCATCCTCTACCCCGGCGGCCAACCCGGTGAGGTCCCGCACCGTCCTGGCGAGAGCAGCTGTGACGTCCGTGGCGGCGGACGCCTGAGTGAGCAACTCGTGCACGCGGGTGCGGCGCTCGAGGTCGTCGACCGT
>JAVHWG010000200.1:0-15536 GCA_032159965.1 Mycobacterium sp. | reverse complement strand
GCTCCGCCGGGCAGCGGCAACTGCGACATGATCTTGCCGAGTAGGGAGAAATCTGCATCCGCCGGCAGCCCGGGACCGATGCTCTGTTTCGATTCCCCTTTGCCGTCGGTCATTCCAGACGAGATCGACCCTGGCTGCACCGCGTTGAAACGAATGCCTTGCTTGCTGAACTCGAGCGCCAGCGCGTGCGTCATGGCCTGGACGCCACCCTTGGACGCGGCGTACGCGGCCATGTACGGGTGAGCGAAAGTCGCCGATGTGGAGCTGAAGTTGACGACGGCGGGCGCCTGGCCGTCGCGCAGCGCTGGAATCGCTTCCCGGATCACCAGAAACGTGCCGATGAGATTGATCCTGATGACCTGCTCGAAATCGGCGAGTGGCATCTCCTCGAAATGTGAGGACCGCAGAATACCTGCCGCGTTGACGAGGGTGTCGAGACCGCCTAGAGCCTGAACGACTTCAGCCACAACGGTTTTCACCGACGCCTCGCTGCTGACATCCATCACGAATGTGCTGAGGTGTGTGCTGTGTTCCTTTGCCTTGGACACCGTGTCCTGCAGGCCGGCTTCGCTGATGTCCGCGGCGGCGACCCTGCCACCTTCCTGAAGCATGCGCAGGACGGTGGCCTGCCCGATGCCGGACCCACCGCCGGTGATCAGTACGCGGCGGTCGGCGTAACGCTGGAGGGTTGACATGTGGTTCGTCTCCTTGATGTCCGCGAGCGGTCAGGGCGGGGGTCGCAACGCTTCAGCCAGGACAGGCGTCACCAGCTCGCGCTGCCACGGTCGCGCGCCGCCGTCACGCAGGAAGGTCTCGACGGCGTCGGCGTCGCCGCCCTGCCAGTCCCAGCACAGCCGCCGGACCATATCGGGGGTCACCAGGTTCTCGGTCGGAACGCCCACCCGTTCACTCAGCTCCGCGAGGCCCTCACGCGCGGCGTGCAGGCGCGCCGCGGCCTCCGGCTTGCGGCGATGCCAGCGGGACACCGGAGGCGGACCGTTCGGCGGCTCCGGTGTCGGAGCCTGCTCCGGCTGGTCCCGGGCCCTGGCCAGTGCCGCAAGCCAGGTCGGCGCGCTGCGCCGCTGCCGCGGGCCGCCGAAGACCGGCAGCGCCACCAGCTCCGCGACCGTCTTCGGGTCTGCTGTCGCCGCCTGGATGATCGCCGAATCGGGCAGGATGCGGCCGGGCGCGATATCGCGGCGCCGGGCGATCTCGTCTCGCACCATCCACATCTCCCGCACCGCCGCCAGCGCCCGGGCGTCGCGCACCTTGTGGATGCCCGACGTTCGTCGCCACCTGTCCCGCCGGGTCAACCCTGGTTCGGCCGTGCGCAGAGCCTCGAACTCCTCTTCCGCCCAGCGGGTTTTGTTCTGTTCGGCAAGCACCTGGGCGATGGCCTCTTGCAAGTCAACCAACACCTCAACATCCAGGGCCGCGTAGTTCAGCAATGCGGGTGGCAGTGGCCGTTTCGACCAGTCCGCCGCGCCGTGCCCCTTCGCCAAGCCGAGGCCCAGAAGCCGCTCGACCATCGTCGCGAGGTTCACGCGGTCGAACCCGGCGAGCCGGCCCGCCAACTCGGTGTCGTACAGCGCGGGAGGCCGCATCCCGACCTCGGCAAGGCACGGCAGGTCCTGGTCGGCCGCGTGCAGGATCCACATGTCGGTAGCCAGCACGTCGGCGACCGGCCGCAGCACCTCGAGCGGGTCGCCGCCGGCGCCGACAGGATCCAGCAGTACCGTTCCCGCGCCCCGGCGGCGGATCTGGATCAGGTATGCGCGATTGGAGTACCGGAAACCGGACGCGCGCTCGGCATCGACGGCAAACGGGCCGGTGCCCGTCGCCAAAAGCCTTGCAGCTGAAGCGGTTTCCTCGGCGGTGACGGTCAGCGCAGGCACGCCGTCCCTGGGTGCCAGCAGCGGCGTCGGTTCCGGCTCGGTGGAATCCGAACCGGGTTCGGATTCCCCTTCGACTTCTTTCTCTTGCTCCGCCGGACCCTCAGCCACGCTCACGCCCGCGTACGCGACCCCAGGTCGGTGACTCCGATCGGCGGAAGCCCCGCGGCGTGCTCGAGCACCTCGCAGAAGGCGTGCACATGCGCGCCCAGTTCCGGGGTTATCGCGGTCCAGGACGCCCGCAACTCGAGTTGGTGTGCCCTCGCCGGGCCGGCGATGTCGCCGTAGCGCACCGATGTGGTCGCCGTGACGGTGCCGCCCAGCGCGGTGGACACGCCTGCGCGTGCGTCCAACGCGTCGACCAGCCAGCTCCACGCCACCTCGGGGAGCAGCGGATCCACCGCCTCCGTCGCGTCGAGGTCGGCTTGGACGTAGGCGACCAGGCGCATCGTCCCGTCCCATGCCTCGGCGCCTTCGGGATCGTGCAGCAGAATCAGCCGACCGAAGGCATCGCCCTCCGCCTGTTCAGGCACGATCATCGGTTCTGGGTGCCGGACTTCAGCGCCCAGCGCATAGCTGAACGGCGCCAGCCGCTGCGGTGGCCGGATCGGTCCGAGCTCGATCTCAGGGCGGACTTGGGCGGCGTTCATTGCCGCCACAGCGTCCTGAAACTGAGCCGGTTCCGCGGAGCTCATGGACGTCGACGCTAGTCCATAGACCGCCGCGCGGCGGCAGGCGCGCCGGACTTCATGGCAGCATGGGGGGACGATGAATACCCGCCGTGAGCTGCCCAATGCCCCGTACCTGGCCGCGGTGACCGGTCGAAAACCACACCACAACCCAGTCTGGTTCATGCGGCAGGCGGGCCGATCCCTGCCCGAGTACCGCGCACTGCGCGCACAGCGCAGCATGCTGGCGGCCTGTTTCGACGCCGAACTGGTCTGCGAAATCACTCTGCAGCCGGTGCGCAGGCACGGCGTCGACGCGGCGATCCTGTTCTCCGACATCGTGGTGCCACTGCGCGCTGCCGGCGTCGCGTTGGACATCGTGCCCGACGTCGGGCCGGTGATCGAGAACCCGATCCGCACCACCGCCGACGTGGCCGGGTTTCCGCGTCTGCGGCCAGAACAGGTTGCGCCGATCGCGGACGCGGTAAGCCTGCTCGTGGACGCTCTCGGCGACGTCCCGCTGATCGGGTTCGCCGGCGCACCGTTCACTTTGGCGTCCTACCTCGTCGAAGGTGGGCCCAGCCGCCACCACCAGCGGACCAAGGCGATGATGCTCGGTGATCCGCAGACGTGGCAGGCGCTGATGTCGACGCTGACCGACCTCATCATCGGTTTTCTCCAGGTGCAGATCGATGCGGGCGTCGACGCCGTCCAGCTGTTCGATTCATGGGCGGGCACACTGTCGCTGGCTGACTACGTGGAGTATGTACTTCCGCATAGCGCAAGGATTTTCGACGCGCTGGCCTCGGCGGGCATACCGATGACGCACTTCGGAGTGGGTACCGCAGAGTTGCTCGGCGCGATGTCGGCGGCGGGCGCGTCGGTTGTCGGCGTCGACTGGCGGACCTCACTCGCCGATGCCGCCGTGCGGGTGCAGCCGGGCACCGCGTTGCAGGGGAATCTCGATCCGGTGGTGCTGCTGGCCGGTTGGCCGGTGGTGGAGGCCGCCGCCCGACGCGTGGTGGATGACGGTCGGCGGGCGGTCGACGCCGGCGTGCCCGGGCACGTCTTCAATCTGGGCCACGGTGTGCTACCCGACACCGACGCGGGCATTGTCACCGATCTGGTGGCGTTGGTGCACTCTTTGTGATGTCGTATGCGATTGTCGGAGGCGGGATTTCGGGTCTGACAGCGGCCTTCAAGTTGCGCCAGGCCGTTCCTGACGCACAGATCACGATCTTTGAGCCGGCCGGACTCGGGGGGACGTTGTGCACCGTGAGCCTCGCGGGGCACCCGGTAGACGTCGGCGCCGAGGCGTTCATCGCGCGGCGGCCGGAGGTGCCTGCGCTGCTCGCCGAACTCGGCATGGCCGAGGCGACGATCGAGACCACGGGAGTCCGTCCGCTGATCTTCGCCGGCGGGGTCCTTCACCCGATGCCACAGCGCACGATCAACGGCATCCCGTCGTCGGCGGAGTCTCTTCAGGGTCTTGTCGACGCGGCCACACTCGCCCAGGTCAGCGGGGAATCCTCGCGGCCCATGCTGTGGGACACGGCCGACGATCCCGCGGTTGCCGACCTGGTGGGGGACCGCTTCGGTGTGCAGGTGCTCACGCGATCGGTGGACCCGATGCTGTCCGGTGTGTACGCAGGTTCGTCGGCGACGATCGGCCTGCGCTCGGCGGCGCCGGGGCTGGCCGCAGCGCTCGACATCGGTGCCGCCAGCTTGACCGAAGCGGTGCGGGCCGCGTTGCCGCCGGCGACGGCCGGGCCGGTGTTCCGCGCGATCGACGGCGGATATCAGCGGCTCATCGATGAGTTGCTCCGGCAAAGCCGGGCCGATGTGGTGCGGACAACGGTCAGCCGGATCGATCGGAACGGCGCCGGCTGGCGGGTGGTCGGCGTGAACGCGCGAGGGTGGCATGCCGACGCGGTAGTGGTCGCGGTTCCGAAGGCGTCGCTCAACGATCTGATCGGTGGCGTCGCGCATGCGGCCGCGCAGGCGGCGCTGCGGATTCCTGTGGCGTCGTCTGCGGTGTTGGCACTGGCAGTTCCCAAGACGACGCCGCTGCCGCAGAATTCCGGTGTGCTGGTCGCGAGCGGAGAATCATTGCGGGCCAAGGCGATAACACTGTCCAGTCGGAAGTGGGGGCGTCCGACGGACGTCGAGCTGCTGCGGTGTAGCTTTGGCCGGTTCGGGGACGACACCGTGATGCGGGCGGACGACGACGACTTGGTGCGCTGGGCAGTCGAAGATCTGTCGACGGTTTTCGGCGTCACCGTCGAACCGATCGCGACGCACGTCGCGCGGTGGGACGAGGCGATGCCACAGTACGGACCGGGCCACGGCGCGATAGTGAACGAGCTTCGGGGCTCGTTGCCCGCCGGGATGGCGTTGGCCGGAAACTATCTCGACGGCATCGGCGTGCCGGCATGCGTCGCGTCGGGTGCCGCCGCGGCCGATCGGCTCATCAGTACCGCCGTGGCACGATAGAGCCATGGCGCGACTCGACTACGACACCCTCAACGCAACCGTCCGCTACTTGATGTTTTCGGTGTTCGCGGTCCGTCCCGGCGCATTGGGCGATGACAGGGCCGCCAGGGAAAAGATAGTCGACGAGACCGCGACGTTCCTCAAACAGCAAGAGGACAACGGCGTCGTGGTGCGCGGTCTGTACGACATCGCGGGCATGCGCGCGGATGCCGACTTCATGATCTGGACCCACGCCGAGCGCGTCGAGTCGCTGCAGGCCACCTATGCCGATCTGCGGCGCACCACGGCGCTCGGACGTGCCAGCGTGCCGGTGTGGAGCAACGTCGCGCTGCACCGTCCGGCGGAGTTCAACAAGAGCCACATTCCCGCGTTCATGGCGGGTGAGGAGCCTGGCGCCTACGTGTGCGTGTACCCGTTCGTGCGCTCCCTGGAGTGGTACCTGCTGCCCGAAGACGAACGTCGCCGGATGCTGGCCGAACACGGGATGGCCGCACGCGAGTACAAGGACGTACGGGCCAATACCGTGCCGGCGTTCGCGCTGGGCGACTACGAGTGGATTCTCGCGTTCGAGGCGCCGGAGCTGCACCGCATCGTCGACCTGATGAGGGAGCTGCGTGCCACCGATGCGCGTCGGCACGTTCGCGAAGAAACGCCGTTCTACACCGGGCCCCGGATATCGGTGGAGGACCTCATCAATAGGTTGCCGTAATCCTCACGCCGAGGCGAGTTCGGCAAGCGCCACCTTTGCGGCATTGACGCCGCACATCCCGTGTGCCCCTGGCCCTGGTGGAGTGGCGGCCGAGCAGATATACATGCCGGGCACCCCAATCCCATACGGCGACAGCGTGATTCGCGGCCCGAATGTTAGCTGGCGGATGTCCTTGGATCCCGTCATGATGTCGCCGCCGGTGTAATTCGCGTTGTAAGAAGCCATCTCGGTCGTGCTGCGTACGGCCCGGCCGACGATGGTCTCGCGGAATCCCGGTGCGAATCGTTCGATCTGCGCGATGATCGCCTGCGTAGCGTCGCCGGTATAGCCGTTGGGCACGTGCGCGTACGTCCAGACGGGATGGGTGTTCCCGACCGAACGTGCGGGGTCCGCGAGGTACTGCTGGCCCACCAGGACGAACGGGCGCTCGGGCATGCGACCGGCGTGGACGTCGCGCTCGGTGGCGGTGAGCTCGGCGAATGTGCCGACAACGTGGACGGTCCCGGCCTTGTGTGCGTCGGGATTGGTCCAGGGGATTCCGCCTTCGACGGCGAAGTCCACCTTGAACGCGCCAGGGCCGCGCCGGAAGTGCCGGTAGGCACGCGCCACCCGCGACGGCAGCCGGTCGCCGACAATTCGCGCGATGGCCTCGGGGGCGAGGTCGAAAACCGTCACGTCTGCCTGCGGCAATTGCGAAAGCGACACGACGGGCATACCAACCTCGACCTTGCCGCCGAGTTCGGCGAGCACCTGAGCCATCGCGTCGGTGATCGTCTGCGAGCCGCCCGCGGCCACGGCCCACCCGTGCCGGTGACCGGCGGAGATGATGCCCAACCCGATGGCCGACGTCATTGGGTAGTGCAGTGGCCGAAAGGCGTGTGCCGCAACGCCACCGAAGAGCGCGCGGGCCTGCGGGGTGCGAAAACCGTGGGCGAGCGCCGAGGCCGGCAGCAGCGTTGGCGCGCCGAAGCGCGCCATCATCAGCGGGTGACGGGGGATGGCTACCAGGGGCTGCATGATGTCGTCGGAAAGGTCATCCCACCTGGAGGCGGACCAGCCGAACAGCCTGCGCCATCGGAACCCGTCGGCACCGAGCCCGTCGATCGTGGCCTGCACCGATCGGTGCAGCACTCCCGCGCTGCCGCCGTCGAGTGGATGCACGCAGTCGATCTCGGGCAGCCGCCACGACAATCCGTACCGGTCCAGGCCCAGGCCCGCCAAGAATTCCGAGCCGACCGCCATCGGGTGGATCGCAGAGCAGTGGTCGTGCAACAGGCCCGGGATGATGGCCTCGCCGGTACGGGTGCCGCCGCCGATCTCGTCGTTGGCTTCCAGGACCGTGACCGCCACCCCGGCCCTCGCCAGAACAATCGCCGCGGCAAGCCCGTTCGGGCCGGCGCCGACGACGACCGCGGTACTCACGTCAGCAACCGGCGGTGCTCGACCCGGCAGGTGCCATCAGGCAAGAGTAATGCCCGCAACACGTGGCGGGCTATGACCGCGATCACTTAGATAGGGCGCAAGTAGTTAGTGTGCTATTTAAATGATAGGATCGCGCCATGGTCAAAGCCGTCGCCACCGAAGCCGATCCGCTCGAACTCGAAAGACAGGTGTGTTTTGCGCTCGCCGTCACCAACCGTGCCGTGCTCGCGGTCTACCGGCCGTTGCTCGAGCCGCTGGGGCTGACCCATCCGCAATATCTGGTGATGCTTGCGCTTTGGGACAACACGAGATCCGGTCACGCCGCGCTCTCGGTCAAGCAAATCGCGGCGACGCTGCAAATGGACTCAGCAACGCTCTCGCCGATGCTCAAGCGACTGGAGTCACAAGGCCTGATCGCGCGGACGCGAGGCGCGGTCGACGAGCGCACGACGCTGGTGGAACTGACGGCAAAGGGTCGGGGACTGCGTCGTCAGGCGTTGAAGATTCCGCCTGCGGTGGTCGAGCGGCTGGACGTCGACCTGAGTGAACTCGAGCATCTGCACCAGGTGTTGACCCGGGTGAATGCGGCCGCGCTGGCAGCCGGCGCACTTGACGCGGAGCTGGACCGGTGACCGCCGGACACCCGCGGCGGCCCGGGCCCCTTCGCTGGATCTGGTACGCGGGAGGCGGTTCGCTGGGTCCTCGATACCGCGACTGGGTGCTGCGGGATCTCACGGGGCCGGGCCGATGGAGGCGTCAGAGCATCCGCGCGCTCGTCCAGGTGGTGCCACTCGCGGCGGTGTTGCTACTCGCGCTGGGCACCGGCTGGGTCGCGTGGGTGGGCGTGTTGTGCGGTTTGGTGTTGGCCTTGATCTTCTCGGCAGCGTATTTCGACCAGTCCGCCGACTACCGCCTGGTCAAACACGGCTTCCCGGCAGGCACGGCTCGCGAGGTTCTCGCTCGGCGCGACGAGGCCAAGCATCCCGATCGCATGAGCCGCTACATGAATACCTATCGCGACGGCGCCGGCTGAGCTCAGTCCTTCGGAAGTAGCCGCAGGGCAATCGAGTTGATGCAGTAGCGCTGGTCGGTGGGAGTCGGGTAACCCTCGCCGGAGAAGACATGGCCCAGATGGCTGTGGCAATTCGCGCACAGCACCTCTGTGCGGTGTGCGCCAAGCGAATCGTCGGGTCGCAGGATCACCGCGTCCGAGCGCGCGGGGTCAAAGAAAGACGGCCAGCCGCAGTGGGATTCGAATTTCTCGGTGCTGCGGAATAGCTCTGTCCCACATGCGCGACACTCGTACACGCCCTCGGCTGTGGTGTCGGTGTATTCGCCCGTGAAGGGCCGCTCGGTGCCGGCCCGGCGAAGCACGTCGAACTCGTCGGAGGTCAACCGTTCACGCCATTGCGCTTCGGACAGTTGCAGTTTCGGCGCAGTCTCGGAGCTCATGCATTCACGCTAGCGCGCTGGTCGCCGGGCTCCATCCATAGGGGGTCGATGCCGTCGTGCAGCCGGTTGTCGGCCTCGGCGTCGAGGTAGCGGAAAGACAGCACGGTGAACACCACCACCAGCAGCAGCGACCAACCCCAGGTCACCTTCATGTACTCGAGGAATCGCCCGGTGCTCAACCAGTGGGCCACCAACCACTTGTCGGCGGCCAAGAACCCGTAGATCGCGACCCACGCAGGCCAGTTCCGGAGCACCGAGTTCTTCAACACCACCGTCATCAGGAACGGGAACAGCATCATCGAGTAATAGGCCTGGCCGAGCGAGAGCACCAGCCAAGAAGTCAGCAGAAGTACCCCCGACGATGTGCAGAGCCAGAACAACGGATCGCGGGTGCGGTAGTACCGGTACAGCAGCCATAACGACACGACTGCGAGCAGCCCAATGACGATGCGCAGCAGCAGGATCAGCCACGTCGGCAGACCATAGTAAATGCCGTTGCCCGCGATGGAGCTGTTGAAGTAGTCGCGCGTGTTCATGATGTACGGGAGGGTGCCCGTCAAGAAACCCATCGGGTCCTTCACCCGGAATCTCGCAATCGGGCTGAACACTGCGGCAAGGTTGAACACCAGCGGTACGGCGAATGCGGTCACCAGCGTGCGCCACTGTCTGTTGAGCAATGGCAGCAATAACAGCGGTGCCAGCAGCGGTTTGACGACGAGGGTCAGGCCGATTGCGACGCCTGCCCACCACTCATGGCTCACCCTTCCGTCCAGCAGCCATCGCAGGAACAGCACTTCGAACAACAGCACGCAGCCGTTGATGTTGCCGAAAATCAGCGTGTTAGTAACGCTTTCGGTGCAGAACATCGCCGCCAGCAGCGCCGGCGCGGCCACTGAGGACAGCGAGAAGTTGAACAGTCGGAGAAGCAGGTACGCCGCCAGGACGATCGCGAGCGTGTTGACGACGATGAACCAGTACCGCGACGCGTCCACTGGCAGATACCCGAACGGCGCCATGATCAGCGTCCCGCCGGGTGGATACAGGTAGTGCGGGTCGACGTACTGGAGGTGCTCGTTGTAGATGTCCAGTCCGCGCTTGAGGTTCACGACGGCCCGGTAGACCGGCGCGTAGTCGTCGGTGATGAACCCGTTGGTGGCCATTACGTAGCTTCGGTGGATCACGAAGAGGATCGCCAGCGGCCACAGGATCGTGCGAAACACCTCGGCGGCAGTCGGCGGGCGTGTGCGCGGCCGGAAGGCGTTCAGCACGGGGTCAAGAAGCGCCACCAGCGCACCGTACCTGACGGCCCAGCGCACATCGCGGCAGCGCGCAGCGTCGCGGCAGTCGGGATCAGGCGGGGCAGAAGGTGTCCGTGCCCGGTAGTTTCCCGCTGTCCAGATAGCCGATCACCGGCGGCAGGCCACAGCCGGTGAAAACGCTGACACCGTGGCCGATGCCCTGCCACATGACCCGCTTACTGTTCACGCCCGCGTTGATCACCGCCGCCGACACCGCGGCAACTCCCTCGTTGCCCGTGATGGGGTCGTTCTGCCCACCCATCAGCAGCACGTCGACTTTGAGGCCCTTGGGGTCGGGCGGCGCGGTACCGCTGGGCCAGTTGAGGCACTTCACCAGGTCCAGTGCGCCTACGGCGCCGAATTCGGGGTAGACCCTGCCCCACTGCACGACGAGCTCTCGGACCCTGTCTGGGGTCGGACGGTTCAGCGAGTCACTGCAGCGGTTGACGAACTGACCGTCCGAGTCGCGGAGGGAGTCAGCCCTGTTCATCATGTTGTTGAGCTGGTTGGTGTCGCCACTGCGCGCCGCAGCCAACGCGGTGGCGAGGTCGTCGACAACCGACGCGCGGTCTCCCTGCGGATACGCCAGGGTCGTGGCGATCGCGTCGGTGATCGCCGCCACCGACATGCCGTCGAGTCCGCGGCTGGAGCGGGCCGAAGCCAGAATCCCGTCGATCGCAGCCTTCGGATCCGACCCCAGCGCGCAATTGGCCGAGCACTGCGCGATGAAAGCGCTCAACGCCGCCTGTTCGCCCTTGATCTTCTGCTCTGCCGCGGCCTCGGCGTGGATAGCCGGCGGGATCGGCGAGTCCAGGACCAGCCGGGCAACCTTGTCCGGGTGCCGGCCGGCATAGGCGAGCGCGACCTGAGCGCCGTTGCCGATGCCGAGCACGGCGAGTCCGGGCACATCCCAGGTGGTGCGCAAACGCTCGATGTCCTCAGCGGCATGCGAGTTGTCATATGCGGAATCGCCGGGGGAGATGATGTCGGTGCAGTTCGTGGTGGCCGAGACGGTGATCGCAGAAAGATCGGCCACCGGGTCGTCACCCGATTCGAATTGCGCCTGGTCGCGCATCTCCTCGCGGTCGGAGGCATCACGGCAGTCCAGCGCGGCCGATAATCCGGTGCCGCGCCTGTCGATGGCAACGATCGGTCTGCTCTTCAACACGTCGGCGCCCGCCCGGGTCAACCAGACCGGCAGCTGGACGGACGTGGGCATGTCCCAGCCAGTGGTAACGACTAGTGGGCCCGCATCGGGCGGCGTCTGTGACGACCTGGCACGCACCACACCGATGGAGATCGTGCCGGTCGCAGTACTGATCGGGTCAAGGTCGGCGTCGAAGGTGGCACAGTCGAGTTTTACGTTGACCGGCGGCGGGACCGACGCCTCGGAAAACAGCCGCGACGTGCAATCCCGCCACGCGAGGTCGTTCTTCGGTTTCTCGACCGGCGGAGGTCCGGCCTGAGGCTTCTGCTTCACCGGGCTTCCCTGCGGCCCCGACCCCCGGTCGGTGGCGTACCCCGGATCCGCGGCCCAGCCCGGCGCGCAGCCCGCCAGCACCGCGATCGCCGTAGCCATCGCCGCACCGACAGACAAGGACCGGGCAAAACGCATGGTGCCCAGAGTAGCGATCACCGGGTCGCGGGCTGCGGACAGAAGCGTGGGTCAGGCGTCATCTTCTGCTCGCAGGTACCGCAGGTACAGATAACCGGCCTCGTCGGCGAGAATGTGGCTGGTCCGCAGATCCGTGGCGACCGGCTGCTCACCCCGAACCACCCGCGGCGCGGCTCCGGAAACCAGCATCGGAGCCACGGACAGCGCGAGTTCGTCGAGCAATCGTCCATCGACGAAGTCCGCCAGCAGCGTCGGGCCGCCTTCGCACAACACGCGGTGCAGACCTCGTTGTGCGAGTTCGGCAAGCACTGCGACCGGGTCGACGACGATCGGGTCCGTGGTCGACGCGTCCAAAACTTCAGCGTGTCCCTGTAGGCGAGCCCGTGTGGGGACCGTCGACGCGCCGGTGGTGAAGACCAGGGGCGGAATTTCTGTGCGGGTGAACAGGCGGCTGTTGAGATCGAGCGCGCCTGACGCGGTGACGACCGCGATCGGGGGGACCTCCGCTTGCCCGCGGGC
This sequence comes from Mycobacterium sp., assembly GCA_032159965.1. Lineage (GTDB taxonomy): Bacteria > Actinomycetota > Actinomycetes > Mycobacteriales > Mycobacteriaceae > Mycobacterium. Next base: position 3,468 of record JAVHWG010000200.1, on the reverse strand, counting down.
GAGCCGCTCACCGCGCGCCGCCACGCTGATCTGCGCACCGGAGTAGTTCTCCGCCCGGACGGTTCCGGCGCCGACCAGGATGACGTCGGCGAGCTCCCGCAGCACCCTGAACAAGACGCGATCGCCGGGTCCCGCCAACCCGCCCGCCCGCCCCTCGACCGTGGCGCCACCGTCGGCGCTGGCGATCATATTGGCCCGCACCCAGCACCGCGAGAGGTCCGGCGGGTAGCTGTAGAGCTGCGACAGCTCCGCGACGTCTACCGCGGAACGGGTGTCCAGTCGCATGAACCGGGCTGCAGCGTCGTCGTCAGTCACGGGAACGATTGGAGCACGCCATTACAGTGCCCCCATGTCCGGACCCGAGGAGCACGTCGATGAGCCGCTTGCGCGAAGAGCGACGGGTCTGGTCGACCGGCACCCGCGCGTGTCTCCTGAGCGGCTGATCGCGCAGCTGGTGCCGCCGCGGACCTTCGCCGAGGTGAGCTTCGACAACTACCACCCCGATCCCGCCGAACCCACCCAGGCGGCCGCGCTGACGGCGTGCCGGCATTTCCGTGATCTAGCGGTCCAGCGGCGGGCAGGCAAAAAACGGTTCCTGGGTGGGCGCTCGGTGCTGCCCGGCGCGGGCCTTTACCTCGACGGCGGCTTCGGCGTGGGAAAGACGCATCTGCTGGCATCGCTGTATTACGCACTGCCAGAGGATTCGTCGCATCCCCGGGCGTTCGCCACGTTCGGTGAGGTGACACAGCTCGCGGGCGTCTTCGGATTCATGGAGTGCATCGATCTACTCGCCGATCACGTGGTGGTGTGCATCGACGAGTTCGAACTCGACGACCCGGGGAACACCGTCCTGGTGTCTCGATTGCTGTCGGAGCTCGTCACACACGGCGTATCGGTGGCGGCGACGTCGAACACTCTTCCCGAGCAGCTGGGCGAGGGCCGTTTTGCCGCAGACGATTTCATGCGTGAAATCAACACTCTCGCAGACATTTTCACGACCGTACGAATCGACGGTCCGGACTACCGGCACCGTGATCTGCCGCCCGCGCCGGCGCCACCCTCAGACGAGGAGGTGCGGGTGCGCGCCGCGCAGACCCCGGGCGCGACGGTCGACGACTTCGACGTGCTGTGCGAACACTTGGCGACCATGCACCCGTCGCGATATCTGGCGCTGATTGACGGCGTCCGAGCGGTTTTCATCACTGGCGTCCATCCGATCGACGACCAGAACGTCGCGTTGCGACTGGTCGCTCTGACCGACCGCCTCTACGATTCGGGCGTTCCCGTGATGGCGTCGGGGGCGAAGCTTGACACGATATTCAGCGAGGAGATGCTGGCGGGTGGGTTTCGTAAGAAGTACCTGCGCGCGACGTCGCGGCTGATTGCGTTGACCAGTGGCGGCGTCTGACTTCAAATCGACCGCACCATCACGTAGTCGTGCTCGACGGCATCGCCGAGCTGAAAAGCCTTGACGCCGGTGGGCGTGAAGCCGTGTTTTGCGTAAAACCTCTGTGCCCGTGCATTTTCCTGGTTGACGCCGAGCCAGATGCTCCTGGCCGAAATCGCGGACGCCTGGTCCAGCGCTGCCGACATCAGCGACGCGGAAGCACCGGTGCCGTGGTGCTCGGGCAGCACGTACATCTTCGACAGCTCGACGCTGGGCCGAACTTGCACGGCGAGCTGGACATCGGCATCCGCCGGGATGCCGCGAATCAGAATGCAGTAGCCGATGATTCGGTTGCCGAGATAGGCCGCGAGCACCACCCGATCGGGGTCGCGCAAGTATTCAGCGAACCGGTCGGCGGATAGCTGCGTCGTGATGAACGCATCGATGTCCTCCGGAGTGGACCCGGGCGGGCACGCGAGCGGGAAGGTCTGCGCGGCGACGGCGGCAAGATCACGCGCGTCGGCTGGCGCGGCGATGCGGACGTGGACAGCCATGACGGCTCCGAGTATGACCGCAGCTGAGGGCAACGGCCGCTACAGGTTCCACTGCGCGAGGCGGTACCCGGTCTTCGGGTCCATCAGCACCACGTTCGACACAAGGTCGCGGTAGACGTCCCAGTAGACGCCGCCGCTGACTGTGGCTCCCTTGGGTGCATTGAGAAGCGCGTACTGCAACGCGTCGGGAGCGTCGGTATTACGCGCCGCGTAGGCGTCGCCGGTCTGGGTGACACCGCGGAAGGTGAACTTCGGTCCCATCGAGAAGGGCGCAGGCGACGAGATCGCGGTGACGGTGATCTGCGCGCGCCACACCTCTTGTCTGGGCCACCGGGGCGGGTAACCGAAACCAGGCGGGACGTCGGACGGCAGCACATTGACCACGGTGACGTCGGCGACGATCGAGCCGTTGGTCACCCGCAGCGTGTCTCCGACGCGACCGATCGGGGTGTCGCCCGCCGAGGCGCGAGGCACAGTCGGTGACAGCAACGCGGCGAGGAGCGCGGTCACCGAGAGAATTCCCACCAGCCAGCCGCGCATCGTCCCCTCCTTTGCTGTGTCGCATGATGTCACATGGCGAGCCCGGTGAACCCGGAGTTCGACGATGCCGGAAGAACCCGTCTGATCAGTCGACCCACGGACCCATGCCGCCGATCCTGGTGATCGCGACATGGGTGAGGAAACCGGGCGGCGGATCGTCCATCGGGGGGAACTTGGCGTCGGGGCCGATCATCACTTTCGCGAGCTCGCGCAGTAACTCGGGCGCTCCACCCTCCTCGATGTGCGCGGTTCCGGTGATGGTCAGGTACGGCGTCATCGGACCGCTGCGGTCAGGGGAGAGCACAGTCAGTGCCACCCGACCGTCGCGACGCACGTTGCGAACCTTCTTGTGCTCCGACAAGTGCGCTACGACGATCTCGTCGTCATCCTCTGGCGTGGTCCGAACGGCGACCCAGACGACGCTGACTTGCGGGCTGCCGTCCGGGTTGAGTGTCACGAGGGTGGCGTCGGCGCCCGCCCCGATGAGCGCACGCGCATGCTCATTGAGTTTCATGTGGCGGACATTACGCCCGGCGGCCCTACTTGGCTGCGGTCAGCGACTCAAGAGCCGCCACGAGGTCTGCCTCGATGCGCGCCTTATCGACACCCAGGCGCCGCAGCGGTCCGTCGTCGCCTTCCTCCTCGAGCATCGCGAGCAGGATGTGCTCGGTGCCAATGTAGTTGTGGCCGAATCGGAGTGCCTCGCGAAAGGTCAGCTCGAGGATCTTGCGGGACCCGGCGTTGAACGGTACGAGTGCGGGCACCTGGTCCTGGCGCGGCGGCAGGGGCGCCGCACCGCGGAGTTTCACGGCGTCCACTCCCTGCTGCTCAAGCAGTTTCATCGCGAGCGAGCCACTGTCGGCGGCTAAGCCGGCCAGAAGATGTGCAGGTGCGATCTCCGCATTCCCGGCCCCGTGCGCCTCGTTCTGCGAGGCAACCACCACGGCACGGGCGCGCGGGGTGAACCGGGCGAAGCCCGCGTTCGCG
>JAVHWG010000193.1:0-15890 GCA_032159965.1 Mycobacterium sp. | reverse complement strand
CTCCGGTTGCCGACGTCAGCGACCAGCCCGACGACACGGTGATCGGTGACCGGTCATTCAGCGACGATCCCGAAGTGGTCCGTGAGTACGCGCTGGCTTACTCGCAAGGCCTGCGCGACGCCAACATCACGCCGGTGTTCAAGCATTTCCCCGGACACGGACACGCCAGCGGGGACTCCCACACCGGTGGGGTCGTGACGCCGCCCCTGGACCAGCTGAAGCAGAAGGACCTGATCCCATACCAAACGCTGCTCACCGAGCCGAAGGTCGCCGCGATGGTGGGCCACATGGTGGTGCCCGGCCTCACACAAGCCCAAGAGCAGGCGAGCCTGAGCCCAGCCGCGTACAACCTGCTGCGCTCCGGTGACTACGGCGGTCAGCCGTTCACCGGCACGGTGTTCACCGACGACTTGTCGAGCATGAAGGCGATCACCGATGTCTACAGCGTCCCCGACGCGGTGCTGAAGGCGTTGCAGGCCGGTGCCGACATCGCGCTGTGGGTCACGACGGACGAGGTCCCTGCCGTCCTCGAACGACTCAAAGCAGCAGTGCCCAGCGAACTGCCGGAGCAGCGGGTCAACGACTCGTTGCGCCGGGTGGCTGCGATGAAAGGTCACAGCCCGCAGTGCTGAACGGGTAGCTGTTGCTTACTCTGGAGTAGGGTGAACAGGCGACGGCGTTAGGAATGATCATGGCGGGTGGCACCAAGCGTCTGCCGCGCGCCGTGCGCGAGCAGCAGATGCTCGATGCGGCCGTCGAAATGTTCTCTCGCAACGGCTATCACGAGACGTCAATGGACGCGATCGCCGCGGAGGCGCAGATCTCCAAACCCATGCTGTACCTGTATCACGGCTCCAAAGAGGAGCTGTTCGGCGCGTGCCTGAACCGCGAACTCGGCCGGTTCATCGAGGCGGTACGAGCCGACATCGACCTTGAGCAGAGCCCGAAAGACCTCTTGCGCACCACGATCCGCTCCTTCATGCACTACATCGACGCCAACCGTGCGTCGTGGATCGTGTTGTACCAGCAGGCCACCAGCTCGCAGATGTACTCGCAGACGGTGCGCGACGGACGCGAGCGGATCGTCGACATGGTAGCCAGGTTGCTGAGTGCCGGTACCCGGAATCCCCAGCCCGGCGCAGACTTTCACATGATGGCGGTAGCGTTGGTGGGCGCCGGTGAAGCCATCGCGACCCAAGTCAGCACCGGTGAGGCAGACGTCGGCGACGCCGTCGAGTTGCTGATCGATCTGACGTGGCGCGGACTGAGGGGACGCCCATCAGACGACGAAGTGGCGCCCGAAGCGACTAGAGCGGGTTCACCGTCGCGGTGAGGTGGGGCTCGCCTTTGGAGTTGCGCAGCGCGAGGTTCCATCCGCTAGCGGCGCGCTCGACGTAGAGGCTGGCCTTGGCCGGCAGCACGACGGGCTTGCCGAATCGCACCGAGTACTGCACCGCGTCTGGGACCTGACCTTCGACCGTCCGTAAAACCGCTGCGGCGCAGAACATTCCGTGCGCAATCACGGAGGGGAAGCCGAAGAGCCTGGCGGCGATCGGATTGGTGTGGATCGGATTGTGGTCCCCGCTGGCTGACGCGTAGCGGCGTATCTGGCTGGGGCTGACGGTCAGCACCCCGTTCGGCGGAGGCAGTTTCGGCTGCTTGATCGGGGGCGGTTTGGGTTCGTCGGACAGGCTGGTGCGTTGCTGGTGCAGAAACGTCGTCACCTGGTGCCAAGCGCGGTCGGAGCCCACGTTGATGTCGGTCACGACATCGACCAGCAGGCCCTTTCGGTGTTCCCGCATGTTCTCGGCGTGCACCGTCGCGTCGACTGTGTCGGTCACCGCGATCGGTCGGTACTGGGTGATGTGGTTTTCAATGTGTACCGAACCCATTGCCGCAAAAGGGAAGTCGAAACCGGTGATCAGGGACATCACCACCGGGAACGTCAGCGCGAACGGGTAGGTCAGCGGCACCTGGTCGCCGTAGCGCAGGCCTGTCACCGCCGCATACTCTGCGACGTTCGGCTTGTCGATCTTCAGCCCCTCGACCTTCAGGGTGCGCTCGGGCAGGTCGGCTCCGCGCGGAATGAACGGCAAGGCACCGGCTGCGGCACGCAGCAGGTTGCGCAGGCCGCTCGGCGGCTCGGTCGTCTGGACGGTACTCATTGTCGTCACGCTCCCAGCATCGCCTGGCCGCACACCCGGATCACGTTGCCGGTCACCGCGTTCGACGCCGGACTGGCGAAGTACGCGATGGTCTCGGCGACGTCCACTGGCTGGCCACCCTGATACAACGAGTTCAGACGCCGGCCCACCTCACGGGTGGCGAACGGAATCGCCTCTGTCATCTTGGTCTCGATGAACCCAGGCGCGACAGCGTTGATGGTGATCCCCTTGTCGCGCAGCACGGGCGCCAGTGCCTGCGTCAGCCCGATCATGCCGGCCTTGGTGGTCGCATAGTTGGTCTGGCCACGGTTGCCTGCGATGCCGGCCATCGATGAAAGGCCCACCACGCGGCCGCCTTCGGTGATCGTGCCGTTGTCGATCAAACCCTGCGTGAGATGTTGTGGGGCAAGCAGATTGACGGCCGTGACGGAATTCCACCGGCCGTCGTCCATGTTGGCCAGCAGTTTGTCGCGGGTGATGCCTGCGTTGTTGACCAGGACGTCCGCACTGCCGGCATAGTGATCGCGCAGGTGCTCGGTGAGCTTGTCGACCGCGTCCTCGGCGGTGACGTCCAGCGTGAGCGCGGTGCCACCCACCTTTGCCGCGGTCTCCGCGAGCGGGTCGGCCGCGGCGTCCACGTCGATGGCGACCACGCGTGCACCGTCCCGTGCGAACACCTCCGCGATCGTCGCCCCGATGCCTCGCGCCGCACCAGTGACGATCGCGACCTTGCCATCCAGCGGCTTGTCCCAGTCGGCGGGCGGGCTGGAGTCATCGGGTCCGACGTAGAACACCTGACCGTCGACGTAAGCGGACTTGGCCGAAAGGATGAACCGCATTGTCGACTCGATGCCGGTCGCGGCGGGCTTGGCGTCCGGCGCGAGATACACCAGTTGCACGGTGGCACCCTGGCGCATCTCCTTGGCGAGCGAGCGCGTGAAACCCTCCAGGGCCCGCTGCGCGATGTGCTCGTCGACACTGCCCGCCTGATCGGGCGTCGTTCCGACGACGACCACCCGGGCCGAGTGGCCGAGGTTGCGCAGCAGGGGCGTGAAGAACTCGTACAGGGCGTTCAGGCCACCAGGTGCCGTGATCCCGGTGGCGTCGAACACAATGCCGCCGAATGAGTCGGCCCACCGACCGCCGATGTTGTCGCGGACCAGCTCGTAGTCCTCGGCCAGCGCGCTGCGGAGGGGCTCAACGACCCGGCCGTCGCCGCCGACGAGCAGCGAACCCGCCAGGGGCGCGTCCCCGGGCCGGTAGCGGCGCAACATCTCGGGCTGCGGGATGCCCAGTTGCTTGGCCAGGAACGATCCGGGCATCGAGTTGGCGACCTGGGTGAGAAGATCGGGTGCCACAAAAGTGCCTTTCGTGTGGGGAGTGGGGACGAACTTACTCCGCAGTAAGGTGAGTGTTTACTATGGGGTATTCATAGCCAGAGCGACAGGAGGCAAACGTGGCGAACAACAAAGCCAGCCAAAAAGTAGCCGTTCTGGGCGGCAACCGCATACCGTTCGCGCGGGCGGACGGGGCCTATGCGCAGGCGTCGAACCAGGACATGTTCACCGCCGCACTCGGCGGCCTCGTCGACCGGTTCAATCTCGGCGGCGAGCGGCTCGGCGCGGTCATCGGGGGTGCGGTGCTCAAGCACAGCCGCGACTTCAACCTGATGCGTGAATGCGTGCTCGGCAGCGCGCTGTCTTCATATACACCGGCCTTCGACCTGCAACAGGCGTGCGGCACCGGGCTGCAGGCCGCAATCGCCGCAGCCGACGGCATCGCCGCCGGCCGGTACGACGTCGCAGCGGCGGGCGGGGTCGACACCGCCTCGGATGCGCCGATCGGACTTGGCGATAACTTCCGCCGCACGCTGCTGGGGTTGCGGCGCGCGAAGTCCAACGTCGACCGGCTCAAGCTGGCGGGCAAGCTCCCCGCGACCCTCGGCGTGGAGATCCCCGTGAACAGCGAACCGCGCACCGGGCTGTCGATGGGCGAGCATCAGGCCATCACGGCAAAGCAGATGGGCATCAAGCGCGTTGACCAGGACGAGATCGCGGCCGCCAGCCACCGCAACATGAGCGCGGCGTATGACCGCGGCTTCTTCGACGACCTGGTGTCGCCGTTCCTCGGCCTGTACCGCGACAACAACCTCCGAGCTGATTCTTCTGTGGAGAAGCTGGCCAAGCTGAAGCCCGTGTTCGGAGCAAAGGCAGGCGACGCGACGATGACCGCCGGCAACTCGACTCCGCTCACCGACGGTGCGTCAGTGGCGCTGCTGGCTTCCGAGGAATGGGCCGAGCAGCATTCGCTGGAGCCGCTGGCCTACTTCGTCGACGCGGAGACCGCAGCAGTCGACTATGTCAACGGCGTCGACGGCCTGCTGATGGCGCCCACGTACGCGGTCCCCAGGCTGCTGGCCCGTAACGGGCTGAGTTTGCAGGACTTCGACTTCTACGAGATTCACGAGGCCTTCGCGTCGGTGGTGCTCGCACATCTACAGGCGTGGGAGTCCGAGGAGTACTGCAAGGAGCGGCTGGGTCTGGATGCGGCGCTCGGCTCGATCGACAGGTCCAAGCTCAACGTCAACGGGTCGTCGATCGCAGCCGGTCACCCGTTCGCCGCGACCGGCGGCCGGATCGTCGCCCAGCTCGCCAAGCAGCTGGCCCAAACGCGTCAAGAGGGCGGAAAACCCGTCCGCGGACTGATTTCCATCTGCGCCGCCGGTGGTCAGGGTGTGGCGGCGATCCTCGAGGCCTGACCAGGCATCCTGGCGCAGCTGAGATTGATGTGAAGCGACCCTCGGCGACGCTGTAACGCACCCGGTGGCTGTGCCGATAACCGGTTAGCCCCGTGTTGCCGTCTGACCCCCCGACCCGACGACAACACGGGGTACCTCAACTCGAATAGACATGAACCGCCGTTGGCAAGAGGGGGGCCAGCGGCGGTTCATCATTATCGGGTCACCTGTTCAACGCAAAAGCCCCCGACGAATCGGGGGCCTGAGCGTGTGACGGACAGCGGTCAGAAAGCGGCTTCGGACAATTCCATCACGTCGTTGTCGATGTTCTCGATGACGGTGCGGGTGCTGGTGAGCAGCGGCAGCATGTTCTTCGCGAAGAACGACGCAACCGCGAGCTTGCCCTCATAGAAATCGCGGTCCGCACCGGTGGCGCCCGCGTCGAGTGCCGCAATGGCCACCGCCGCCTGACGCTGCAGCAGCCAGCCGATGATCAGGTCGCCGACGGACAGCAGGAACCGCACCGAGCCGAGGCCGACCTTGTAGAGGCTGGACGCGTCGTCCTGGGCCGCCATCAGGTAGCCGGTCAGCGACGTGGCCATGCCCTGGACGTCCTGCAACGCTGTCTGCAACAGGGCACGCTCGGCCTTCAGCCGGCCGTTGCCGTCCTCGTTCTTGACGAACTGCTCGATCTGGCCTGCGACGTGCGCCAGCGCCACGCCCTTGTCGCGGACGATCTTGCGGAAGAAGAAGTCCTGCGCCTGGATGGCTGTGGTGCCCTCGTACAGCGAGTCGATCTTCGCGTCGCGGATGTACTGCTCGATCGGGTAGTCCTGCAGGAAGCCCGAGCCTCCGAACGTCTGAAGGCTCTCCGTCAGCTTCGCGTATGCCTGCTCGGAGCCGACGCCCTTGACCACCGGCAGAAGCAGATCGTTGACCCTGACGGCCAGCTCGGCGTCGATGCCGTGGACGGCCTTCGCGACTGCCTCGTCCTGGTAGGTCGCGTTGAATAGGTACACCGCACGCAGACCCTCGGCGTAGGCCTTCTGGGTCATCAGACTGCGACGCACGTCGGGGTGGTGGGTAATGGTCACCCGCGGTGCGGTCTTGTCGGTCATCTGAGTCATATCGGCGCCTTGCACGCGGCTCTTGGCGTACTCGAGCGCGTTCAAGTAGCCGGTCGACAGTGTGGCAATCGCCTTGGTGCCGACCATCATTCGAGCCTGCTCGATGACGTCGAACATCTGGGCAATGCCGTTGTGCACCTCGCCGACGAGCCAACCCTTGGCCGGAACGTCGTGCTGGCCGAACGACAACTCACACGTTGCGGAAACCTTCAGGCCCATCTTGTGCTCGACGTTGGTGACGAACACGCCGTTTCGCTCACCGAGTTCGCCGGTCTCGAAGTCGAACAGGAACTTCGGTACGAAGAACAGCGACAACCCCTTGGTGCCCGGGCCGGCGCCTTCGGGGCGGGCCAGCACCAGATGGAAGATGTTCTCGAACAAGTCGCCGGAGTCGCCTGACGTGATGAAACGCTTCACGCCGTCGATGTGCCAGGATCCGTCGTCCTGCTTGACGGCTTTGGTGCGCCCGGCGCCGACGTCGGAGCCGGCGTCCGGCTCGGTCAGCACCATGGTCGCGCCCCAGCCCTTATCAGCGGCGAGTACGGCCCATTTCTTCTGTTCCTCGGTGCCCAGGTGATACATGATGTTGGCGAATCCGGCTCCGCCGCCGTACATCCACACGGCCGGGTTGGCGCCCAGGATGTGCTCGTGGAGTGCCCACATGATGGCCTTGGGCATCGGCATGCCGCCGAGTTCCTCTTCGAGACCGACCCGGTCCCAGCCACCCTCGATCATGGTCCGGACGGACTTCTTGAACGACTCGGGCAATGTGACTTCGTGGGTCTTGGGGTCGAAGACGGGCGGATTGCGGTCGCCGTCGACGAAAGACTCAGCCACCGGACCCTCCGCAAGTCGGGCCATCTCGGCCAGCATCTCGCGAACGGTGTCGGGGTCGAGTTCGCTGTACTCGCCCTCGCCGAGCGCTTTTTCAACGCCGAGAACCTCGAACAGGTTGAACTCCTGATCGCGGACGTTGCTCTTGTAATGGCTCACGGTGTTCCTCCTCATTGAGAACGCCACAACGGTTGGGTACCTAGGACTAAGTTACCCACCAGTAACTGCTGCAACTATACCGCTCGGTAACTTATTCGCAAACTGGTTTGTGAGGTAACTAACAGGTCGGTTGGGCGCATCGGCGACTCTCCGTGAGTCGGATGGCTGACCTGCGGCGGAGTCGGTTGGTAGACACCCGTCAACTGCCGGCAGCCGCGGGGAAGCGCGCCGGTGCGATGCTGCCATCAGCTAATGACGGTCTCGAGGGCTTACTTCCTGCGGAAGATCTTGCTGCCCAGCCACACGACGGGGTCGTATTTGCGATCCACCGCACGCTCCTTCATCGGGATCAGCGCGTTGTCAGTGATCTTTATGTGCTCCGGGCAGACCTCACTGCAGCATTTGGTGATGTTGCAGAAGCCCAGTCCGTTCTCTTCCACGGCTTGTTCGGGACGGCGCTCGAGTGTGTCCAGCGGATGCATGTCGAGTTCGGCCTGACGCATCAGGTACCGCGGGCCGGCGAACGCCTCTTTGTTGTCCTCGTGGTCGCGGATCACGTGGCATGTGGTCTGACACAGGAAGCATTCGATGCACTTGCGGAATTCCTGCGAGCGGTTCACATCCTCTTGCTGCATTCGGTACTCACCGGGCTGCAGGTCCTTCGGCGGCTTGAACGACGGGATCTCGCGTGCCTTCTCGTAGTTGAAGGACACATCGGTGACCAGGTCGCGAATCACCGGGAACGTGCGCAGCGGCGTGACCGTGACGACCTCGTCCTCGCCGAACGTCGACATCCGCGTCATGCACATCAGCTTCGGGCGTCCGTTGATCTCCGCGGAGCACGACCCGCACTTGCCGGCCTTGCAGTTCCACCGCACCGCGAGGTCGGGGGTCTGTGTCTGCTGCAGACGGTGGATGATGTCGAGCACCACCTCGCCCTCGTTCACCTCGACGGTGTAGTCCTGCAGCGCTCCGCCGGCTTCGTCGCCACGCCACACCCGCATGCTTGCGACATGACCTGTTTCATTTCGCGCAAGCGGCTCGTCGTTAGCCATTAGGCGCTCCGTCCCGGGTGGTCGGCCAGCTCTTCTTCCGTGTAGTACTTCTCGAGTTCTTCGATCTCGAAAAGCTCCAGCAGATCTGGGCGCATTGGAGGCTGCGGTTCCCGCGTGACATCGACGTCGGGCACCACCCCGTCGCCCTCGGCGCGGCATACCAGCAGGGTCTTGCGCCAATTGGCATCCATCCCCGGGTGGTCGTCACGGGTGTGCCCGCCACGACTCTCGGTGCGGGTGAGCGCGGCCTTGGCCACACACTCGCTGACCAGAAGCATGTTGCGCAGATCGATCGCCAGATGCCAACCGGGGTTGAACTGCCGGTGGCCTTCCACCTGCATGTTCTTGAACCGCTCGCGGAGTTCGTCGAGCTTCGCCAGCGCCTCGGTGACCTCGTCCTCCTTGCGGATGATGCCGACGAGTTCGTTCATCGTGTCCTGGAGATCGAGCTGGAGGGTGTACGGGTTTTCCGCTGCCGCGCCGTTCGACGGTCCTTCGAAGGACGCCACCGCGAGCTTGGCGGCTTCGTCCACCGCACTCTCGGAGATCTTCGGGCGGTCCTTGTGGGCCCGCACGTAATCGGCGGCGCCGAGTCCCGCGCGGCGTCCGAACACCAGAAGGTCCGACAGCGAGTTACCGCCGAGCCGGTTCGAGCCGTGCATGCCGCCCGAACACTCACCGGCCGCGAACAGACCCGGCACGGTTGCGGCAGCGGAGTCGGGGTCCACCTCGATGCCGCCCATCACGTAATGGCACGTCGGGCCGACTTCCATTGCGTCCTTTGTGATGTCGACCTCGGCCAGCTCCATGAACTGGTGGTACATCGACGGCAGACGGCGCTTGATCTCCTCGGCGGGCAGCCGTGACGCGATGTCGAGGAACACTCCGCCGTGCGGTGTGCCGCGGCCCGACTTCACCTCGGTGTTGATCGCGCGGGCCACCTCGTCGCGGGGCAGGAGGTCCGGGGTGCGTCGCGCCGAGTCGTTGTCCTTGAGCCACTGGTCGGCCTCGTCGATGGACTCGGCGTACTGGCCCTTGAACACCGCGGGGATGTAGTCGAACATGAACCGCTTGTCGTCGGAGTTCTTGAGCACCCCGCCGTCGCCCCGGACGCCCTCGGTGACCAGGATGCCCTTGACGCTCGGCGGCCAGACCATGCCCGTCGGATGGAACTGCACGAACTCCATGTTGATCAGCGAGGCCCCGGCCCGCAGCGCGAGCGCGTGGCCGTCGCCGGTGTATTCCCACGAGTTCGACGTCACTTTGAAGGACTTGCCGATCCCGCCGGTGGCCATGACGATCGCAGGCGCCTCGAACAGGATGAACCGCCCGGTTTCCCGCCAATAGGCGAACGCGCCTGCGATCCGGTCGCCGTCCTTGACGAGGTCGGTGACCGTGCACTCCGCGAAAACCCTGATGCGGGCGTCGTTGTCGCCGGATTCGGCGAATTCCTCCTGCTGCTGAGAGACGTTCTTCTGCTGCATCGTACGGATGAGTTCCAGGCCGGTGCGGTCGCCGACGTGTGCGAGCCGTGCGTACGTGTGGCCGCCGAAGTTGCGCTGGCTGATGCGGCCGTCCTTGGTGCGGTCGAACAACGCGCCGTAGGTCTCGAGCTCCCACACGCGATCTGGTGCCTCCCGCGCGTGCAGCTCGGCCATGCGCCAGTTGTTCAGGAACTTTCCGCCACGCATGGTGTCGCGAAAGTGCACCTGCCAGTTATCTTTTGGATTGGCGTTGCCCATCGATGCCGCGCAACCACCTTCGGCCATGACGGTGTGCGCCTTGCCGAAGAGTGATTTACACACGACCGCGACTTTGAGACCGCGTTCGCGCGCTTCGATGACCGCTCGCAGTCCGGCACCTCCGGCACCGATGACGACGACGTCGTATTGGTGCCGTTCGATGGACGATGAGGCGCTTGCGCGATGAGCATCGTTCGACGATGAGGCGCTTGCGCGATGAGCATCGTTCGACGATGAGCCGCTTGCGCGAAGAGCATCGTGATCCGCCATTTACAGAACCTCGCTAATCAAGGCCGGTCACACAAGGTGGCCGATGAATCTCAGATCCCATTCCGGATGTATCGAAATGAGCATGATGTAGAAATCGGTGAAGATCAGTGTGCCCAGCGTGATCCACGCGTACAGCATGTGTCGCGCGTTGAGCTTGCTGATCTGCGTCCACATCCAGTACCGCACGGGGTGTTTCGAGAAGTGCTTGAGACGCCCGCCGACGATGTGCCTGCACGAGTGGCACGAGAGGGTGTACACCCACAGCAGGATCACGTTGACGAGCAGGACCACGTTGCCCAATCCGAACCCGAACCCTTGGGGGGAGTGGAACGCCACGATTGCGTCGTAGGTGTTGATGAGGGAGATGATGAACGCGGCGTAAAAGAAGTAGCGGTGCGCGTTCTGGATGATCAGCGGCAACTTGGTTTCGCCGGTGTAGCCCGAATGTGGTTCGGCCACAGCACATGCCGGCGGCGACTGCCACACCGACCGGTAGTAGGCCTTGCGGTAGTAGTAGCACGTCAACCGGAAGGCAAGCAGGAACGGCAACGTGACGGCCGCGTACGGCAGCCACCAGACGGCGGGCAGGAACTGCGGCCAGAAGTGGCTCGATCCCTCAACGCATCCCTTACTCACACACGGCGAATAGAACGGCGTGAGGTAGTGAAATGCAGCGACGTAGTAGTTGCTGCCGACGAACGCGCGGACCGTGGCGTAGATGATGAATACGGAGAACCCGAGGTCGGTCCAGAGAGTCGGCAACCACCAGCTGTCGGTACGCAGCGTGCGTTCTGGAAGCTCCGCTCGGGTTGCGGAGAAGACGCCGGTGTCTTTACTTGGCTTAGCAGGCGCGCTCATCGGGTTCCGAACTGGCCGCCGACGCCCTCGTCGTCGACATCACGCCAGAAGTCACGGTCGTACTGTGTGTCCGGCACAGGAATCTTCTCTCCCGTCTGCTGCATTGCAGTCTTGCGCTCCAAATCCAGTTCGGCGGCGTCTATGTCGAGTCGATCGACATCGTTGAGCAACCGGTCAGCATCGTTGACGATGCGTCGCATAGCCGGATTGTCACCGTAACGCGCCTTCATAGACATAGCGCATCGCCGCACACCGTTGATCAGGTGGTGCAGCTCTGCAAGCTCCGCTGAGCTGGACATTGGCCCTCCTTAGGGTGTCCTACCTCGGGCTGAAGGTGTCAGGAATCACACTACGACAGGCCTTATCGGCATCATCATGGAGTACCCAGCGTGACTCCGGTCACTCCACCTCAGGAGGTTTGCCGATGGCGCACAGCAAGGCGCAACTTCAACACCGGGCCGTCGAGCTACTCGAATTGCACCGCCCCGGCGACCCCGTGGTGTTGCCGACGGCGTGGGACGCGTGGTCGGCGAAGCTTGCCGTCGAAGCGGGGTTCTCGGCGCTGACGGTGGGCAGCCATCCGGTGGCCGACTCGATCGGCAAGCCCGACGGCGAGGGGATGACTTTCGACGACCTGCTCACCCGGGTCGCGCAGATCACCGCCGCGGTCGACGCCCCGGTGTCGGTGGACATCGAGTCCGGATACGGCGAGACGGCCGAACGGCTGATCGACGGGCTCCTCGGCGTCGGAGCAGTCGGGTTCAACATCGAGGACACCGTGCACGGCGAGGGCAAGCGATTGCGATCAACAGAGGAGCATGCCGAACTCGTCGGCGCGTTGCGTGCTGCCGCCGATGCCGCCGGCGTCCACGTGGTGATTAACGCGCGCACCGACCTGTTCATCCGAGGCGAGGGCGACGAGGCCGGGCGGGTCGATCGCGGAATCGCGCGGTTGGGTGCACTCGCCGCGGCGGGCGCGGACTCCCTGTTCCCGGCAGGGCTGCGTGACGACGACGGGCTCCGCCGTCTGACCGATGAGCTGCCGCTACCTGTGAGTGTGGCCACCCGTCCGGATGCCGACGATCGGAAACGTCTGGCGGCGTTGGGCGTTGGCCGGATCAGCTTCGGGCCGTTCTGGCAGGCGGTGTTGTCGGCGCGGTCACAAGAGCTGTTGGCGCCCTGGCGCTGACACGCGAACGGCCATGCGACCGGCCAGATTCGGTGACCGAGGGTCAGTCCACCCGAACTGCGTGCACGACCGTGAACGGAAGGTGAATCCGGTCCGTCGTGAGCAGCGGCATGATCACCTCGAAACGCCGGCCCATGTCGGCCATCTGGTCTTGACGTTCCTGTGGCATCTGCTGGCGCACGTGTTCGGGCAGGTTGTTCGGATCGCCACCCATTGAAGCGGTGTTCGCCATGTACGTGGTGGGGCCGAGGAATTCGATCCGCCATCCGTTGGCGCCCAGCGTATCCCTGATACCGGCTTGGTCCACTGCTCCCATCGGGGCGATCACGCCGTTGACGTCGCCGTCGGAAAAGCAGTACAGGTGCCACCGTGCGCCCGGGCGGGTGGCGCGGTGCAAACCGGCCGCGTACGCGCGCTGGCCGTCCTCGTCGAGGCAGTGGTAGAGCGCGCTGTCGACGACGGTGTCGAATCGTCCGTCGTATCCGGTCAGGTTGGTGGCGTCGGCGACACCGAACGTCACGTTGACGCCCGCCTGGCTCGCCCGTCCTTGCGCCAACTCGATCGCGGCCGGCGAACCGTCGAGCGCGGTCACCGAATAGCCGCGTGACGCAAGGAAAATCGCGTTGTCGCCGAGCCCGCACCCGATGTCCAGAACCGTGCCGCTGATGCCACCCAGCGCTTCGAGTTCCATCAGGCGGGGTTGCGCCTGACCGACATCCCACGGGATTCCGGTGGGCGGCGGCGCTCCTTCGAACGTGGGTTCGCCGCGGTAGAGCTTGTCGAACATTTCGGGATTGGGGCGGAACGTGTTCGGTGCACTCATCTCAACCAACGTACGCCCCTACCAGACGTCGCCGGGTCGCCAGTCGCAGACCAATTCCTCGGTCGGATCGACCGTGACGTCGACCGGAAGAACGACTAAGGGATCGTCTGGTGTCGGAGTCAATCCGCCTGGCGCGAGCACCGACATCGGACCCGTCCACTCGATCCATCCGCGATCGAGATACAGCTGCCGCGCCGACTCTGTCGGGCTGAGGGCACCGAGTCGGTATGCGCCGCGGATGACCTGTTCAGCTGCGTTCATCAACGCGGTGCCGAGACCTTGTCCACGCCAGTCCTCTCGGACCGCCACCCCTTCGACGTAACCGGTGCGCAGTGCGCTTCCGCGATATGTCAGCCGACGCAACACGACGGCGCCGTGGCCGATCAGCGCGCCGCGGTGGTAGATGAGCGCGTGCATGCCGCCGAGCGTGTGATCCCAGTCGTCGTCGGTCCAATCGGAGCCAAAAGCATCCAGCAGCAGCTGATGAGCGCTGTCGCGTGTCTCGGTGTCGAGATCGGCGGTGTGGATCAGGCGAGCCGTGTGGACAGCGGCGGACACAATGCTCGGTCTACCACAATTCGGTCGACGAGGTCAGAGCGCTCCGCCGAACGTTACGACGGGCGCCGCGGCCGCGACCAGTGGAACCGCACGGCCTGCCCGGGCCGGATCTGAGCCAGCCTGTCGATGTCCGCGTCGGTGAGGACCCCGACCACCGGATAACCACCGGTGACCGGATGGTCGGGACCCAGAAGCACCGGCAAACCGTTGGGCGGCACCTGGATCGCCCCGCGGGTGGCGCCCTCGCTGGGCAGCTGGCGGTCGGGCCACCGGTGTTTCAACGGCGTTCCCGCCAACCGGGTGCCCACCCGGTCGCTACGATCCGACGCCACCCAGTCGGTGTGGACCAGCGCGTCGGGGTCGGTGAGCCAGTCGTCGCGCGGGCCCGGTACCACAGCGAGTTCGATGAGCTCCTCGTCCAGCGACGCGACCGGCGCTTGATCCAGTTCCGGGAAGTCGTCGGTGTGCTCACCCACCGGTAGCACGTCGCCGGGCTGCAACGGTGCCGGTCCGATCGCGGACATCACGTCGAAGCTGCGCGATCCGAGCACCGGCGTCACGTCGATGCCGCCGCGCACCGCCAAATATGTCCGCAGTCCCGAATGGGGTGCACCGAGCGAGATCACCTCTCCGTCCTGCGCATAGTGAATACTGTTGATACCGAAAGGGTTTCCGTTCACTGCCGGATCGGTGTCAGCGCCGGTGACGGCGATCGCGACGTCGCCACCGCGCACCCGTGCCATCAAGCCGCCGAACATCACCTCGATCGTCGCCCGGTCACCGGGGTTGGCTACGAGTCGGTTGGCCAGTGTGTGCGCGCTGCGGTCGGCCGCCCCGGACCGGGTGACGCCCATGTGCGCCAGGCCGGGTCTGCCCAGGTCCTGGATCAGTGCAAGTGGACCGGTGCGCATGACCTCCAGAGTTGTCGCGCTCATCGCGCCACCTGGAACTGGACGTTCATGCCCGCGGTGAGCAGTGCAGGATCGGTGCGATCGATGTCCCACAACACGGCGTCGGTGTGTCCGATCAGCTGCCAGCCGCCCGGCGACTCCCTCGGGTAAACACCGCTGAATTCGCCTGCAAGGGCGACAGATCCGGCCGGCACCTTGGTGCGCGGCTCCTCACGTCGAGGTACTTCGAGACGTGAATCGCCGCGAACCAGGTAGGCGAAACCGGGTACGAACCCTCCGAACGCCACCCGCCACGGCGCAGCGGTGTGCGCTTCGACGACGCCGTCCGCCCCAAGCCCGGTGACTCGTCCCACTTCGTCGAGATCGGCGCCGTCGTAGACCACGTCGACCACGACGTCGACACCGCCGGTGGCGATGTCCTCGGCGGGGACCACGCGTAGCTTCTCGATGCGTTGACGGGTCGTTTTCAGATCGCCCGGATCGCCGACCTTCACCAGTACGGTCTTCGATGCGGGCACCACGTCGATGACGCTGCGCAGCTCCGCCTCCCGCAGCGCGTCGGCCCAGACAAGCACGTCGGCGGTGCTTTCGCATTCCAGGAGCAGGGCATGATCGCCGTAGTCGAAAATCTTGACATCGGTTGTCACACTCATTGAGTCAACGTATCCGCCGCTTCGGCACGTGAAACCTGAGGCTTCGGCCGGGGCGCCCCTCGCAAAGCCCCACAGCCACGCAATTGGAAATCATTCCGCCGGGCGATACGTCGGTTCGTGACGCTTGATGTGCGCGATCACCCGGTAGGTGACCGGGAGGATGACGACCTCGACGAGGGTCTTGTAGATCCAGCCGATGATGACGTAGGTCAGGAAGTCCCTGGCCGTGGTGATCCCGATGGCATGCGCGGCGATGCTGCAGAACACCACAGTGTCGGCGAGTTCACCGACGATCGTGGAGCCGATCAGTCGTGCCCATAGGTGCTTCTCCTTGGTGCGGGCCTTGATCTTGACGACCACCCACGAGTTGATCGTCTGTCCACAGATGAAGCCCGCCAGACCGGCGATGATCAATATCGTCGACGCACCGACGACCGCCCGAAGAGATTCCTGGTTGCTGTAGAACGCGGCCGCCGGCAGGAAGATCGTCACCCAGAACGCGAGCGCGGCGAGCGCCTGCATCAGGAAGCCGGTGTAGATCGCGCGCCGCGTCGCCCGGAACCCGTAGACCTCCGATAGCACGTCACCGATCACGTAGGTGAGCGGAAAGAGGATGAACCCGCCATCCGTGATCAGCGACCAGTCGCCGACTATCGGACCGAACGCGACAGCCTTGGTCGCCGTGATGTTGCTGATCAGCACGAGGCCGGTGAAGGCGCCGACGAGCACCGGATAATAGGACGAGCCCACCGCCGCATAGCCGACTGGGGGTTCGTCGTCCTGGGTGCGGGTGTCGCTGGTCACCCGGC
>JAVHWG010000176.1:0-2906 GCA_032159965.1 Mycobacterium sp. | reverse complement strand
GCTCGCCCTCACCCTGCACCGAGCGCGGGTACCGCTCGACGGACTGCTTCGGGCAAGCAGCGACGCGGTGCGCCAGACTGGGATCGGCCTCGGCCGGTACCTCCGTCAATTCGCCGCGCCGGCGCTGCTCGTCGGACTGCTCTACCCGGGGCGCCACCACAGGTGGGCGCGCCGTGTTGGTCTGGCCTCGCTGCTGTTAGTCCCTTCGCTCACTCCTGCGCGGCCTGCCGCGTTCGGACTTGGGTTCCGGGTGTGTGCGCGCCTGGCTGACGACGTTGCCTACGGCGCGGGCGTCTGGGCAGGGTGCGCGACACACCGCACGCTGCGTCCCCTTATCCCCGCTTTCTCCTGGCGTCCCGTGCGTGTCGCTACGGTCCGGCCACCTGACATCGAAAGGTTCACGCCATGAAGAGCGCCTGGTTCGAGTCGGTCGCTGAGGCCCAGCGACGAGCGCAGAAGCGCCTGCCGAAGTCCGTCTACAGCGCGCTCCTCGCGGGCTCCGAGCGTGGCATCACAACCGAGGACAACACCGCGGCGTTTGCCGAACTCGGGTTGGCACCGCGCACCGCAGGCATGTCGGCCATGCGTGACCTCAGCACACGCGTGATGGGGCAGGACATCTCGCTACCCGTGCTCATCTCGCCGACCGGCGTGCAGGCTGTACACCCCGACGGCGAGGTCGCGGTTGCCCGCGCGGCCGCCGCGCGCGGTACCGTGATGGGGCTGTCGTCGTTTGCCAGCAAGACGGTCGAGGACGTCGTTGCAGCCAACCCGAAGACCTTCTTCCAGGTCTACTGGTCCGGTGAGCGCGAGCAGATGCTCCAGCGCATCGAGCGGGCCCGAGCGGCCGGCTGCGTCGGGCTGATCGCCACCTTGGACTGGTCCTTCTCCATGGGTCGCGACTGGGGCAGCCCGCACATCCCGGAGCGGATCACAATGCGTGAGGCCGCCCGCTTCGCGCCCGAGGCACTATCACGGCCGCGCTGGCTTCGCGAGTTCGCGAAGACTAGGCGGATTCCCGACCTGACGGTCCCGAATATGGCCGACCCGGGCCGGCCGGCTCCGACGTTCTTCGGCATCTACGGCGAATGGATGCAGACCCCGCCGCCCTCCTGGGAGGACGTCGCCTGGCTGCGCGAGCAGTGGCATGGATCGTTCATGGTCAAGGGCATCACGCGCATCGACGAGGCCAAGCGCGCGGTCGACGCCGGCGCGACCGCGATCTCCGTCTCCAACCACGGTGGGAACAACCTTGACGGCACCCCCGCCACCATCCGGCTCTTGCCCTCGATCGCCCAAGCAGTAGGGGACCAGGTCGAAGTACTACTCGACGGCGGCGTGCGACGCGGCAGCGACGTCGTCAAAGCGCTCGCCCTCGGCGCCCGCGCGGTCATGATCGGCCGTGCCTACCTGTGGGGACTGGGCGCCAACGGCCAGGCCGGCGTCGAGAACGTCCTCGACGTCCTGCGCTCCGGCATCGACTCCGCCGTCCTCGGCCTCGGCCACAAGTCGATGCACGAACTCTCGGCAAGCGACCTTGTCGTACCGCGCGACTTCGGCCGCGCGCTCGGTGGCGCCGACCCCGTCGGAACAGCCCCGCAACGCTGACGCCCGGCGCCATGCACCCGACCCCCTGCACGATGCCGAGGTGCTTGCTCGACATCGGCCGTGCGAACGTTCATGTGTGACAGACTCGGCGATCACCGGGGTGGCGAGGTAGGTGGCAGTCGTGGTCATGGATGCCGGCGGCGACGCCGTGCTTTGCCTTCCGCTCGGGGCAATGCACACTGGTGCGAATCTCTACACCTAGACGCGAGCTGTCTCAATCTAGGGTTCGAGCCGTGTTGCCGTGTTGCCGTGTTGCCGTGTTGCCTTGGGTCAGGCGTGCGCGTCGGAGCCGAGGTAGGTCGCCTTCACCATCGGATGCGCGGCCACCTCACGGGGAGTTCCACTGGCAACGACCGAGCCGCGGCCGAGCACCGTCGCCCAGTCGCTGACGGCCAGCGCCTTGTTCACCATCTGCTCCACCAGCAGCACGGTGACCCCTTGGCTGGCCAGGGAGCCCGCCAGCTCCATGACTTCGGAGACCAGTTTCGGCGCCAGGCCCAAGGAAGGCTCGTCGAGTAGCAGGACAGCCGGCTTGGCCATCAACGCCATCGCGATGGCCAGCATCTGCGCCTCGCCGCCGGACAGCGACGCAGCCGGCTCCTTGCGCCGCCGGCCGAGGATCGGGAAGCGTTCGTAGATCGAGTTGCGGTCGGCTTCCAGTTCCTTCTTGGCCCGGCCCCGGACCCAACCGCCGATCCACAGGTTATCGGCGATCGGCTCGGAGCCGAAAAGCCGGCGGCCCTCTGGCACCAGGGCAATGCCTTCCCGCGCGATCTTGGCCGGGTTCATGCCGTCGATGCGCTTGCCGTCCAATTCGATCGTCCCGGCGTTGGGCTTGAGCAACCCGAGCATGCAACGCAGGAGAGTGGACTTGCCCGCCCCGTTGGGGCCGAGCACGACACTGAGTTTGCCCGCCTTGACGTCGAGATCGACGTCGTTAAGCACGTTGCCTGCGCCGTAACCGGCGCGCAGGCCGCGCACGACCAGTCGGCCTGACCCAGTCACGACACCACATCGGAGATCTCGCTTGCGTCGGTTTCGAAGGGCTCGAGCTCATCGCCCAAATAGGCGGCAATGACCTTAGGGTCGTTGCGAATCTGCGACGGCGGACCGGCAGCGATGACTTCGCCCGCATCCAGGACGGTGATTGAATCCGACAGGCTCATGACCAGGTCGGCGTGGTGCTCGACCAAAATCACGCTGACTCCCGCCGCGCTCACCATTCCAATGACAGCGACGAGTTCATCAATCTCGTCACCGGACTATTGCACGCGCCGGCCGTCAATGGTTAAGGTATT